>JBDSDL010000220.1:0-16045 GCA_039920585.1 Nitrospiraceae bacterium
TCTCAACTCGACAAGATCCTCAACGTAGCCGAGAGGCTACGCCTCCGGTCTTGTCTCGTCTGCGGCCTTGTTGAAAGATCAGTTTGAGCATCCTCCAGATCGCATAGAGGCGAAGATGAGTCACGAAGTTCAAATCGGTTCATTTAAAGTCGGTGCGGGGAACCAGCCGTTTTTGATTGCCGGGCCTTGTGTCATCGAAAGCGAACAGCTCGTGCTGGAGACGGCGGCGCGCATCGCTGAGATCGCTAAGGCCCTGGGCATGCCCTATATTTTTAAATCCTCCTTCGACAAGGCAAACCGGACTTCTATCAATTCGTATCGAGGGCCTGGTCTCGAACAGGGCCTGGCGGTGCTGAAGAAGGTGAAGGATCAACTGGGACTTCCCGTGTTGACGGACGTCCACACCGAAGAGCAGGCGACCGAGGCAGGGAAGATCGTGGATGTGCTACAGATCCCCGCGTTTCTCTGTCGGCAGACCGACTTGCTCATTGCCGCGGCAAAGACAGGAAAAGTCGTGAATGTGAAGAAGGGCCAGTTCCTCTCGCCCCAAGAAATGGGCAATGCAGTGAAAAAAGTGGAAGAGGCAGGAAACCGGCGGATCGTTCTGACCGAACGGGGATCGTCGTTTGGCTACAACAATCTCGTCGTCGATATGCGGTCCTTTCCGGTCCTTCGGAGCTTCGGCTATCCGGTGGTCTTCGACGCCACTCATAGTGTGCAGTTGCCGGGTGGCGGGGGGACCAAGTCCAGTGGCCAGCGTGAATTCGTTGAGCCATTGGCCTGCGCGGCAGCCGGCGCTGGAGTCGATGGCTTCTTCATGGAAGTCCATCCCAATCCCGACGAGGCCATGTCGGACGGACCCAATATGGTGCCACTCCATCAGCTCAAAGCTTTACTAGAACGGGTTATGCGGATATGCGACGCGTCACAACCTCGAAAGTAACCAAGCCGAACGGCGCTCGATCGGCGAGGTCGAAGAGCCGAACCAGCCTCGATGCAGGCCGGCGTGTGCTGGACATCGAAGCTCGTGCAGTCCAGGCCCTCATTCAACGGCTCGATGGCGGTTTCTCGGATGCCGTGGATTTGCTCTATGAGTGTAAGGGAAAAGTCGTCGTCTCGGGCATGGGTAAGTCCGGTTTGATTGGGCAGAAGATCGCCGCCACGATGGCGAGCACCGGGACGCCTTCGTTTTTTCTCCACCCGGCCGAAGGGCTTCACGGAGATCTCGGTATGTTGGCGCGCCGGGATGTGCTCATTGCGATTTCGAACAGCGGAGAAACGCAGGAAATTTTGCAGTTATTGCCATTCATGGAACGCATGGGTATTCCTGTTGTGTCCATCGTTGGCCGAATGGGTTCAACGCTGGTGAAGAACAGCACAGTCGCGTTGGATGTATCCGTCGCAGAAGAGGCCTGTCCTATGGGACTTGCGCCGACGGCGAGCACAACGGCGACACTTGCCATGGGCGACGCCTTGGCCGTGGCCTTACTTGAGAAGCGCGGGTTTAAGGAACAGGATTTTGCACAATTCCATCCTGGCGGGACGCTCGGACGCCGGTTACTGGTGAAAGTACGGGACGTGATGCATAAGGGGCAGAGTGTGCCCCAAGTACAGGAAGCGGTCTTAGGTTCGGTGGCTATTCTCGAAATGTCGGCGAAAAAACTCGGCATGACCACGGTGGTCGATCGAGCAGGCGCGCTCACCGGGGTGATTACCGACGGCGATCTGCGGCGCTTTCTCCAGCAGGGTGGGGACTTTTCCAAGATTACTGCCGGGTCCTTGGCCTCTCGCCATCCTAAGCTGATTGGCCCGGATGAGCTGGCAGCCAAAGCGGTTGAAATGATGGAGCGCTATGCCATCACCACGCTCGTCGTATCGGACAACGCCAAGCGAACTGTCGGGATCGTGCATTTGCATGACCTACTCAAACATGGGATTGTTTAACAGGATGCTGAAAATGTCCTCCAGCGCAAGAGGACCGTTATTTGGTTTCTCTGGTCTGTTTAGTTTGTCTGGTTTATGGTTGGACGCAACTAACCAGATGAACCAAATCAACCAGATCAACAAGACAAACCAGATCAACCAGATGGGTTATCGATGAATCGCGTATTGGCGGCATGGAAATCGGTCGGGCAGGAATCGTTCAACCTGCCGAACTTTATCACGCTCACACGCATCCTCTTGATCCCAGTCTTTGTGGTGCTGTTTGTCACGCCGACCCCGGACCGATCTCTCAGCGCAGCTCTCGTTTTTGTCGTCGCAGCGGTCACCGATTTTTTTGATGGCTATCTGGCCCGCCGTAATGGGCAAGTGACTACGCTTGGGAAGCTTCTCGACCCTATAGCCGATAAGTTGTTGGTCCTCTCCGCCTTGATTCTTTTGGTCAACGTCGATCGTGTGAGCGCACTGGTTGCGATATTGATTATCGCGCGCGAAGTCGCGGTGACGGGTATTCGTGCCATTGCCGCAGGCGAAGGCATGGTGATGGCAGCTGAGACGACGGGCAAGTACAAGATGGCGCTACAAGTAGTGGCGATCGTGCTGTTGATTCTCGAGGACACGTTCTTGTCTGATTTCGGCAATCTGCATCTCGCCGGTATCGTCACGCTCTATCTCTCGTTGGTGCTCGGCTATATCTCAGGCAGTCAGTATGTGTGGAGCTTCTGGAGGCAAGTCGTCGCCAAGGGACTCTAACTCGTTTTTCTGGTTTATTTGGTTCATCTCGTTTGTCTGGTTCATTTAGTTTGTCTAGTTTGTCTTGTTGGCCGGATCGGAACCAACCAAATGAACCAGACAAACCAAATAAACCAAACGAACCAGATAGACCGGGTTTACTCGGTGTGCGCACCTCCCTTCACGATTCCCTGATCCATGAACGAAGAACTCCTCTGGCTGTTGATGACGGTGCTCGGCTATCTGCTGGGGGCCATTCCCTTCGGCATTGTGGTGTCGAAGGCGATGGGACTGCCCGATCCACGAACTGTGGGGAGCAAGAACGTCGGTTTTACCAACATTCTTCGCGTATCCGGCAAAAAAGCGGGGATTCTCACGCTTCTTGGCGACCTGGGCAAGGGATGGGTGCTTGGCTGGGCTGCGATGCATTGGCTCACCGTTGAATCCTACATCATGGTCGTCGCGCTCGCGCCAATCCTCGGTCACCTCTTCTCGCCGTTTCTAGGTTTCAAAGGAGGAAAGGGTGTGGCGACGTCCGTGGGCGTGGTTCTGGGTTTATCTCCCTCCATCGGACTCCTCTTGTTGTTGATCTGGTTGGGGGCTGTCGCGATCTGGCGGTATTCATCCGGCGGTGCGCTAGCAGCCTTCAGCTGCTTACCGGTTGTCGCGATCGTGAACGAACAACGGCAGGAGTTTTTTATCTTTTCGTTGATCGTCAGCACGCTGATCTGGTTCAAACACAAGGATAATATCGCTCGGCTGTGGAAGGGGACGGAGAGTAAAATAGGGCAGAAGAGGGAAGGATAGGGAGCGATGAGGCGTCCTTCTTGCTCGTGGAACGCGCACGATAGGAATGTGCTCGTTCGACACGCGCAGTGAACGACGACCTCGCCATTCCCTCTTTTGCTTTGAAGGGAGGAAGGTTAGACAGGCCAACTGCTCGTTCTATACGAGCAGCAAGCCAGCGAAGCGAACCTTTTTCCAGGAGGTCGTACCGAGGAAGATTTCACACTCAATTAGGGCGCCTGGAAATGTGGTTTTCACTTCTCGGAGGATGGGGTAGGGACGGGATGGGGTGTTGTGAGGTGTGGATTGCCGAATCAGATCGTCAAGCCACTGAGATTGCCGGTTCGAGACGGTAACGGCCTGATCGCTGATACGCCCCGGCAGAATGAGTCGCGTTCTTTTTCCGACAGATTCACAGATTGGTTGTCCGCCCACCCAGACGAATCGCCGTTCTGCCCGTGGGTCTTCTTCAACATTTCTTTTCTTGAGAAGTTGGCGTACCCATGTGGAGGAGACACGTGGCTTTGGCACGGTATGGTCGAACCACTGTCGGACGTCAAGTGTGAGCCCGTTCCCTTCGATATAATTCAGTATCGACCGCCGTAAACCTTCGCCTAGCCACTCCGGTGTCTTGCCACGCTGATCCTCATGTAGAAAGTCATTCTCCGCGAAGCCCTGAAACGCTGGCCCCAGGATACGCAACCCATGGGCAGCCGGCTTGAGTCCAATCGGGCTATGGGCTGTGGCGGTGAAGCGATGCCAGAAGGCGGATTGAATCAAATCTGCCGCGAACAATTGCCGCACCCGCTCAAGAGAGTCCACCGTTTCTTGCACTGTCTCAGAGGGACATCCGTACATGAGATAGGCGTGAACGAGAATGCCTGCATCCTTGAAGGCCGCTGCCACGAGCGCGGTCTGATCGACCGTAATCCCTTTCTTGATCTTCTCCAGCAGACTATCCGATGCCGCTTCGAGTCCTGCGGTCACGGCGATGCAGCCCGAGGCTGCCAGGAGGCGGCAGAGGTCCGGCGAGAACGCTTCTTCAAAGCGGATATTCCCCCACCATGAAATCGTGATGCCTCTTTCCATCAGCGCCAACGCGAGCGATTTTAAGGCAGCGGGAGGGGCAGCCTCATCGACAAAGTGGAATCCTCGGCAGCCTGTCTCGGCAATCAGTTGCTCGATCTGCTGGATGAGCCGATCGGTCGGTGTCATTTCATAGCGACTGATGTAGTTGAGCCCAACGTCGCAAAACGTACACTGCTTCCAATAACAGCCGTGGGCAACCGTGAGTTTGTTCCAATGGCCTTCCGACCAGAGGCGATGCATCGGGTTCGTGCTGTCTAAGATCGTGAGATAGCGCTCCAATGTCAGGCCACTATAAGTTGGACAGCCGACCTCACCCATGCTGAACTCCCGATCAGATGTATCATGTGCAAAGACCACTCGATCCTTGTCCCGGTAGAACGTCCGACAGAGTCGCGTACGCGGTCTGGTCCCTGCCAGATGTTCGATCAATGAAAGCAGCGGCCGTTCCCCGTCATCGAGGGTGATGTAATCGACGTAGTCGAATACTCGTGGGTCCGACAGACGTCGAAGCTCCGTGTTGGCATACCCACCGCCAAGGGCAATGGCGATGTCGGGTCGTTGGCTCTTGATCGAGTGGGCCATACGAAATGCGCCATAGAGGTTCCCGGGAAACGGAACAGTCAGGCAGATGAGCGATGGATTGAAGCGCTCAAGATGCTCCCACATGGAGTCGAGCATGAATTGATCCGTCAGTGTCGGAGGGACCGCTACCGCCTCGATGATGGTTTCGAACGACGAGGCTGCACGGGCGATGTGTTCGGCATAGCGGCTCAGGGCAAAATGGGGAGAGACGGTCGCTTGAGTCAGATCGGCCAGGTCCTCAAGATATAAGGTCGCGAACCGTTTCGCGCGATCCTGTTCCGGTAAGGCGCGGAATGAGGTCGTGCGTTCTTTCTGGCCGGTAAACCGAGGGCCCTGGGGAAGAAAGCCTGGACGGGCGAGGAGTAAGGCTAAGGAGGGATTGTGTCCCTGGAGAAATTCAATAACTGGGTCGATAGCATTCAGATAGGCTGGCTCGACCGCCAGCATCTGCCTGGCTTCACCTGGCAATTCATCTTTGCTTGCTCGCACCAGCTCAAACAGGGTCTGGAGCCCTGATCGACAAAAGAGCCGGAGCACCATCTCGATGCCGAGATCGGCTTGAAATGCCTCAATCCCACGATCACGGAGAAACCCCGTGAGATAGGCAGTAGAGGGGTAGGGCGTATTGAGCTGAGTGAGTGGAGGGATCAGGAGCAAGACAGAGGGGGTCGGCATGCGCTCACATACCATACCTATTTGAGAGAATGCCAGGTTCACGGGTCATAAAAAATGTGAGCGGCCATTGGAATTTTCGGAGCCTCGTGCGCTATTGTAAGGGGATGATTCGAAAGGGTTCTAGATTATGACAGCTCTCTACGCCCTCTATAGTGACTTCAATTGTCCGTTCTGTTATGCGATGCACGAACGGCTGCACGAGATGAACGTACTTGCACTCTGTGAATGGCGGGGTGTGCAACATGCGTCGCATCTGCCTCGTCCAATGAGGCCGTGGCAGGGTTCGTTGGGCGCTGAACTGCGCCACGAAGTGGCGGTCGTGCAGCGACTGGCGCCAGGGCTGCCTATTGCACTCCCTCCAGGTAAACCCAACACGAGACCGGCGATTGAACAGGCAGTGGCACTCCTGCGGCGTGACCCAGCGCACATGATGGCGTTTGTGCGTGAGATCTATCGGGCCTTTTGGTGTGAGGGCAAGGACATCTCTGATTCGGAGGTGCTCTGGCAGCTGGTCGAGCAGGTGGGAGGCTCACCAGAGAGTGTGGGTACAATCAACGGCGAGGATCGCCTGGTGGCTCAAGAGTGGGAGGCAGCCTGGCATGCCACAGGCCAGGCTGGAGTTCCCCTCATTGTCTCGCCTGATCATTATCTTCTTGTAGGCTGTGCGGCCCTAGAAGATGTTCGGCGGTTTTTTGCTCGATAGGATTAGGCCACATCAAGATTCAGCACAAAGCTTTGCAATTCCCGCCGATGTTCTTCTTCGGTGTTCTTGAGATTTTCGATTTCCTTACGCAGTTTCTCCAGCTCAGTTTCCTGCTGGTCTAACTTTTTGACATAGCGAGTATAGAGATCGGAGTTCTGCGGGAGCCGCTGCATGTTCTCGCGGATGCGAGTATGTTCCGCTGTGATCTCGGCAGTGCGGTGGTCTAGGCGCGTTCGTTGGGTGCGCGCGCCGTCCAGCTTGCCGCGCAATTGCACCACACGTTGCAGCGCCTCTTTCACTTTTAGACTGACTTCCTTCGCCTGTTGATAATAGACGATCTGATCAATGCCGCTCTCCATCAAGAGGATCGATTCTTGAATAGGCAGCGTTTCTTTGATGCGGAGCGTCGCGCTTTTCCCTGGATCAACTGCGACGCTAAAGCGGTACAGGTCACGCGTTCGTTCTGTCGGCTCTTTTGGTTCAGTAAGTTTCCAGTCTGCACGATAGGGTTGCTCGATCAGCACTGTCTTGGCCTTAGCGTCGCGATTTCTCACGAGATAAGTCCGGTTTTCGAGCAAACGGAGCGAGATGAGCATCGTGCCTTTCTTTAGCGAGACCATCGCAAGTTCTTGCGTGCCGCCTTCGAGTTTCGGTTCCACTTCAGTCTTGAGATCTAGGGCATAGCTGATCAGCCGGTCTTGTCCAGGAGGGAGATCCTCAATGCGCGCATCGCCCGCATAGGTCCCGCTGTCGAAGAGCGTGATGGGGCCTTGCATCAAATGAAGGGCCGATGTGTTTTTCAGTCGATACCCGTTCAATGGATGCTTCGCATTGACGCTCTGATTGTAGAGCGACACTTTCTGCCCTTGGAGCGTTTGGCCAATAATGGGCAGCAGCGCGCTCTGGTGCTTGGCGAGGCTGACTGGCTGGTCGATACGATATTCGAACAGCTCGCCCTTGTCTTCAGCCATCGCCGTGGGGGCGACGCCTTCTTCCAAGCTTCCCATCTCCATTTCAGCAGCGACAGATGCTGATGGGGCATTGGCCCGACCCCCTGTAAAACCTTGGGACAACTTGCCAAGTAAGCGCTCTTTTTTCATCTCGCTGCGGGCTGGGGGGGTGGCCATCGGTTTGAGTTCGTCCATGGCATCACCGTACGTCTGGGGTTTGAGGTTGGCGTAGAGTTCAGGCTGTATGACAGGCCGTGGGTTGTAGAGCGGTTGATACAAATCCATCGTGAAGGAAATGGGCCGTCCTGAGACGAGGGAGAGTTTCACGTTGCGCCAGTCCTGCGGGGTCTGATTCTCCACAATGGCCCAGCCTTGCAGATAAGGCGCCTTGTCTTCATCCAAGACGAGTCGATAGTTGGTCTTCCAGACGGGGGTTTCCGTGAGATACGCGAGACGGGCCTGGCGACTCCCGTTGCCGTCGAAGGTAATCGAGACCGTCTTTTTCTGGGCATCGTGATTTGCAGCGAGTGCGGCCAGCGCCTGGTGCAGTTCAGCATTCAACGTGGGATTGGTCAATTTGATGCGCTGCACGTTCGCCAGCGAAAGTGAGCGGAACCCTTCTTCTGTCAGGAGCGTGACATATTCCTGCTCGATGACGCGGCGCTGCGAGCCCTCGCCGACGGATTCCGTTTTCTTCTCCACGCCCAGCAACGTGCCAATAATAGGATTGGGCGCGGTGACTTCGACTGGTTCCCCACGGACCTGAGTCAGAATCTGCCCCAGTGTCGGATTGCCGTTCAGGTTGATGCCGAAGCTTCCAAGTGTCTTCGTCACGGGATCGCGCGAACCATAGGTGATAGTCGAGACCTTACCGCCACCGAAGTCTTGCACGACCAGACTTTTCAGAATGTCGTTGATCTGCGACACATTGAAGCGCAGGTCGAGTTGCGTACGGTTGTTGAGAGATCCGTCATGTTGAAAATACCCCACGCCACTGGAATAGAGCACGATTTTCGAGAGGGGGAGCGCCGCTCCTTCCTCCGCCAGAACGGGCCAGGGGAACAGCAGGAATGAAACGAGGATCAACCGCCTCACGAGGGCGTGATCGGAGCGAATCGACCGTACAAACATAGTAGCCTCCATCGTAGGGTGTGGCACTAGGCCGGAACGGCCATGGTGATATGACTTATCTTTGTCATGTCGTCAAGGAGCGGATCCTTTCAGTAGTCAGGTGTTGAAAAAGGCTCCACAGCTTCGTTCTCGCATCGCTCAGAGGCTCAACGTACCGAAGCGTACGCCTCGCCTCTTCACTCGCTGCGGCCTTGCTGGAGTGCTTTTTGAACACCCGACGGGCTGTTTGGTCTCTTTCTCAGAATTGTTCTGCAGTGTATCTCATGATACTGTTCGATCCCATGGGCTACTCGGATCAGATTACGATCGCACGAATCGTCAAGGCCTGCCGCGCAGTTCGGTTGAATCGTGGCTGACCCAGTCCCACCTCTCCACCCATTGTCTTCATCTTCCGATCCTCAACGAGAAGCCCTGGTGGCGACGGCCGAACTATTGGCCAAGATTCTGGATACGACTGTCAAAATTCCTGGCACACCGTTCTATCTGGGACTCGATCCGTTGCTCGGATTGATCCCCGGAGTCGGCGACATGCTGGCCAATCTCATTGGGACAGTCATACTGGTATTGGCCGCACGGCTTCACGTGCCGCAGATCGTCATTGCGCGGATGAGCCTGAACCTCCTCATCAATGGGACGGTCGGCGCCATCCCCATTGTCGGTGATCTCTTTTCCGTTTGGTTCCGGAGCCACGCAAGGAACGCAGAACTACTGCGGCGGGCTGCGACTCAACCCTATCGAGAGACGCAACAGGCCAGGCTGTATGTGGCCGGCATCATCGGCGGGACCGTCGTGCTGCTGTTCTTTGCCATTGCACTTGTCCTGTGGATCGTCGTGAAGCTCTGGACGACACTCATTTCATGACGATGCCGTTATGATTTGTGAATGTTGCAGACCACGATAATTGTTCTCTGTGCCGCATGTGTCTGATCCGAACACTCAGTCTGTGCGGCTGGATCGTGTCCGGATATTTCCTCTGGTGAGGGCCAGAGCATGAGCGCCACGGCGAAAACCACGGCGACCAGTTGCCTGACGATCTTCTCAGACCGCTAGCGAACCCTGCTTCCTGAGTTTCTTCCTGCACAGAAATGGGGTCAGGTTGAGGTGGCCCAGAAATAACGGACACCCCAACCTGTCCCCATTTTCAGTGACCCGTGTCTGTTATTCCTGGGCCACTTCAATCGTCCAGGACGTTCTTCCTCAGCCTGAGGATTTTGTCTTTCAAGAAGAGGGCGTGAAGGTTACGATTGCGTTGAGCAAGCGCAGTGAGGTGGTTTTTAAAAGACGCAGCGCAAAAACATTGGACACAGTATCAACGGATGATTCGCCGCTTGCTTGATGCCTCTGCTGAAGATCACTCACGTTGCCAAACGGGGAGAGCCACCCACACGCGTACGAAAGTAACGAGCTGGGGAGCGGCTTAGAAACAGGCTATGCCCTGCGAGGTTGCGAGTGTTGCATCCTGTCCCTCGCGTTCTCTGACCCTTGAAAGCCCAATACCAGCCACTTATAATGCGTCAGTGCTGTTCAATTGATCCTTTAACTGTGCGGAGGAACCGGAGTTACTATGAGTGAACGAACATTAGCCATCATCAAGCCGGATGCGGTAAAGAAGAACGCAGTCGGCGACATTATTGCCCGCTATGACAAAGCAGGCTTGAAGCCAGTGGCCATACGCATGATGCAATTCTCCAAAACGACGGCCGAGGGGTTTTATGCGGTGCACAAGGCCCGTCCGTTTTTCGACAGTCTCTGCACGTTCATGGTGTCCGGTCCGGTCGTGGTGCTGGTCCTGGAGGGTGACAATGCAATCAAGAAGAATCGGGAGCTGATGGGTGCAACTGATCCGACCAAGGCGGAGGCGGGTACGATCCGCAAGGCCCATGGGGCGAACATCGAATTCAACGCTGTGCATGGTTCCGATTCGCCGGAGACAGCCAAGTTCGAAATCGGATATTTCTTTCCCGGCATGGAGATATTCGGCTAGCGGCGAGGGGTCGATCTTCATCGCGTTGAATTGAAGAAAGGATGACAATGATTCCGGCGGACCTTCGTTACCACCAAGAACATGAATGGGTGCGAGTGAGCGGCACGCAGGCGACTCTCGGCATCAGTCATTTTGCCCAAGATGCGCTGGGCGATATCGTGTTCATCGATATGCCGAAGCCTGGAGCTGTCGTCAAGGCCGGGCAGCAGATCGGTGAGGTCGAATCGACCAAGACGACCTCCACGATCTATACGCCCGTGAGCGGCACCATTGCCAAAGTGAATGCCGACTTGAAGGACCATCCGGAAGCGGTGAACTCCGACCCCTACGGCAAGGGCTGGATGGTGGTGATCGATCTGTCGAGTGCGAGCGACGTGGACACACTGATGACCGCCGCACAGTATGAAGTCTTTCTTGCCGGACAGAAACATTGAACTATTGTGTGATTGGATCATTGGTGAGTGTTCGTCATGAATCAATCGGCAATGAGCCGATGACTCAATGACTCCCCAGAAGCACATTGCCATTCTCGGCGCTGGCCCCGGTGGCTATGTCGCCGCGATTCGGGCGGCCCAGCTTGGCGCCCGCGTGACTGTTATCGAGTCCCATGTGCTTGGCGGCGTCTGTTTGAATTGGGGCTGCATTCCCAGTAAGGCCCTCCTGTCGGTCGTCGAACTCGGCGACAAAGTCAAAAAAGCCGAGGATCTTGGGCTGGTAGTCCAAGGTCCAGTCACGTACGATCTCGCACGGATGGTCGCCCGAAAGGATCAGGTCGTGGCGGCTCTCGTGAAGGGCATTGCGACGCTGTTTAAGGCATGGAATATCGAGCATGTGCAGGGGACTGGATTGCTGCGGGACCGGCAGACGGTCACGGTGACCTCAGCCGATGGCACGCTGCGGGACATTCAGGCAGACGCCATCGTGGTTGCCACTGGGTCGTCTTGGCCGAACTTGCCGCAGTTTCCGATCGATGGACAACAGCTGCTTACAAGCAAGCATCTCCTGGACCTCGATCGCATTCCTGCCAGTCTGCTGATCGTCGGTGCAGGAGTTGAAGGATGCGAGTTTGCGGCGCTCTATAGCGGTCTAGGGACGGAGGTGACGATTGTCGAATTGATGGCGCGCGTGCTTCCTCTGGAGGATAGCGACATTTCATCGACGATGGAGCGGGAGCTCAAGAAACGCGGTGTGACAGTCCTGACCGGGACCACCGTTGAGAGACTGGAGCGGTCACCGGAGATGATTACGGCGCATCTTAAAAATAGTACGCAGGTTGTGGCTGAGAAGCTGCTAGTGTCCGTGGGGCGAGGGTTGAATAGCCAAGGCATTGGACTAGAACAGGTGGGGGTGCAAACGGGACGGCGGGGGGAGATCCTCGTCAATGAGCGGATGGAAACCACCGTGCCAGGGATCTACGCGATCGGCGACGTCGTCGGCAAGGCCATGTTGGCGCACGTGGCTTCGGCGCAGGGGAAAGTTTCGGTCGAGAATATTATGGGGCATGAGGCGACGGTTCGTTACGACGTCATCCCCGCCGGAATTTTTACCTTGCCAGAGATCGGTCGCGTCGGCGTGACGGAAGAGCAAGCTCGTGAACGAGTTCAGGCTGCCGGGCAGAATCCCGATCAGACACTCAAGGTGGGACGTTTTCGATATGCCGGGTTGGGGAAGGCGCAAGCGACAGGGGACACAACGGGGTTCTTCAAGGTTATTGCCGAGTCACCAGGCGGAAAAATTCTGGGCGTGCATATCGTTGGAGCCCATGCAGCCGATCTTGTGTCTGAAGCGGCTATGGCGATGCAAGTCGGCGCGACGGTGACGCACATGGCGGAGATGATTCATGCCCATCCGACGCTGTCCGAAGGTCTGATGGAAGCGGCTGAAGATGTCGAAGGGAAGGCAATTCATCAGGTGAGAAAGCGGACACAATAATGTGGCAATCACTCCTCCTCAAGCTCGGGATGTTTGCGGCGACTATGGGCGTCGTCTTTTGGATCGGATGGACCCTGCCGGCCTCGTTCGATCGAGAACATGACCTTGCAGCCGAATTGTTCGAGGGGTCGAAGGCTGAGATTGTTTCCGACAGTGGCAGCGAAACGGCGATGAGCCCATCCGCTGTCTCCTTGTTGTCAGATCGGCAGGCTGCTCCTGCTGCTCCGAAACGATCTCACAGGGGGCTTCTGAATCTGAACCGGGCGACGGAGCAGGATTTTGACGCGCTGCCAGGGATCGGTCCCCAGTTGGCTGAACGGATTTTGGAGTATCGGCAATCGGTGGGCGCCTTTCACTCTCTTGAAGAATTACGAGTGGTGAAAGGGATTGGGAAAAAGAAGTTTGAACGGATTCGTTCATTGGTTACGGTTACGCCCGATGCCGGACTTTCAGACAGACGGAAGAAGGCCACATGAGCGAACTTTCCCGTCAACTCGACTTGATCCTCCGCGGAGTGGTGGAGGTGATTCAACGGGCCGAACTTGAATCGAAGCTGACACATTCCTTGAAGGAGAACCGGCCGCTGCGTGTGAAAGCAGGCTTCGATCCGACCGCGCCGGACCTGCATCTAGGCCATACGGTTTTGATCCACAAACTAAAGCACTTTCAAGAACTCGGGCATCAAGTGATTTTCTTGATCGGCGATTTCACCGGCATGATCGGCGATCCGACCGGCCAATCGGAAACCCGCGTCGCACTTTCGAAACAACAAGTATTAGAAAATGCCAAGACTTACGAGCGGCAGATCTTCAAAATTCTCGACCCTGCGAAGACCCTGGTGGAGTTCAATAGCCGGTGGATGAGTACGATGACCGCGGAAGGGTTAATTCATCTGAGTGCGCATAGCAGTGTCGCGCGGATGCTCGAACGGGATGATTTTCATAAGCGCTACCATGAGCAGAAGCCGATCAGTATCCATGAGTTCATGTATCCCCTCGTGCAGGGCTACGATTCCGTGGCGCTCAAGTCCGATATCGAGCTGGGCGGCACCGATCAGAAGTTCAATCTGCTGATGGGGCGTGAACTGCAACGGGATTATGGTCAGGAGCCGCAAGTCGTGATCACGATGCCGCTACTGGAAGGTACCGACGGTGTGAAGAAAATGAGCAAGAGCGTAAGCAACTACGTTGCGCTAGAAGACACACCGAACGACATGTTCGGCAAGCTCATGTCGATCAGCGATTCGTTGATGCTTCGATACTATGAGCTGCTGACGACGGAGGGTTTAGCTGGCGTCAAAGCCGCTCATCCGATGGAGGCAAAGCAAGCGCTCGCGGCCCTGATCGTTGCTCGGTATCACGGGGCAGAAGCCGGCCAACAAGCTAGGGCGGCCTTTCAACAGAAGTTTCAAGAGCGGGAATTTCCGAGCGAGCCGGACGTGCGATTGACGTTGACCTTGGCCGATTTGCGCAAAGGGCAGTCGATCAGTCTTGTGGATCTGGTGACCAAGACTGGGCTTGTGCCGAGTAAGAGCGAGGCTCGGAGGCTGATCATTCAGGGGGGTCTAGAGGTCGATGAACAGAAACAGAGTGACGCCAATGCTGTGTTCTCGATTGTGGCCGGACGAGCCTATCGCCTGAAGATCGGCCGCCGAAAGTTTGCGCTGGTAGAACTGAGGCCTTAGAAATGTGCTTGGTCAGTAGTCAAATGGTGAAGTGCGCTTATGAGGGCTGCTGCCGTTTCTTCTTCCCGATTGCCCAATGACCACTGACGATTGACTTGGCTCATGGCCCAGCGTAGGATTCGACTCAGCGAGCGGGCGTAGCTCAGTGGTAGAGTCCTTGCTTCCCAAGCAAGTTGTCGTGGGTTCAAATCCCATCGCCCGCTCCAATACTTTCCGCCACTTGCGTATCCTTCTCCTCTGACTCTCTCTCCACCGTTCCGGTTAGACACACGGTTCCATTTGAAATTTCAGGTTTCGACGTAGCTTTGCCGTATGCAGCCACGGTTTCTACCGCGGCATCCAGGTGGGACGGGGAGAGGTGCGCGTACCGTCTTACCAGAGCATTCGTGCTATGGCGTAGCAACGTGGCTATGGTGCCCTCGGTTTGTCCACTCATGGCGAGGCGAGAGGCGAAGGTATGCCGGAGCGTGTGCCAGCCTACCCCGTCTAGCTTGATCGCTACCACAGCCGGATGGAAATATCGTGCATAGAAATTCCGTTGATCCAGGGGCGTGGCCAGCGTGTCCGAGGGATACACCCACGGACTGCTTACGCCTCGATTCATCTGCTGAATCTGCCGGGTCCGTAGAATCTCCCGCGCTTCCTCATTCAGCCGGACATGCTGCACCGTTCCCGCTTTGGTCTCTGACAAGGTTATCAACCCACGGTCCAGGTCCACGTCAGCCCACCGGAGCCGGAACTGCTCCCCCAATCGAAGGCCGGTCAGCACGGCGAGTCTTGCCCATGGCCCATAGATCGGGCCTAGCTTCTCCAATAAACAGGCTTCTTCCTCAGGGGTCAGAAAGCGGGTTTTCCCATTCTTGACCTTCACGAGTTGCACACGGGCGAAGGGGTTACGGTCTATCAGACCGTTCCGCACCGCCAGGTTGAGCACATGTCGCAGCGCCTTGAGATAATGCACCACGGTTTGAGGGGCATACTGCTTCGCGAGAAGATCGCGCTGTGCCTCCTCGATCACCGCAGGGGTGACGTGATTGAGGCGCAGCCCTGTGAGGCGGGCAGTCCACCACGTCATGTAGTATTTCTCCGTCGCCTTGCCTTTGACGGTCGTGGTTTCGGCGTGGCGGGTCAAGAGAGCCTCGATGAGGGGTTGCCCGCCATGTCGGTACTGTTCAGGGAAGAAGCGCCCTTGCCGCTGGTCCTCTTTCGCCCGTTCGTAGAAGTTTCTCGCTTCGGTTTTGTTCTTGAAGGCCCCGAACCGCTGTTCCTTCCCGGCGTGATACAGCCTCGCATACCACAGCGGTTTTCCTGCCGTATCCATCTTGCTGTACAGCCCTCGGTCTTGTCGCCCTTTTCTCGCCACGATATCACCTTCCTTTCTTTGCTATGTGAGCCGGGTTCAGTTCCCGCTCTAGTAATGCCCGAATGTACCCACTGGCCGTCGTGCCCTGTGCTTTCAGGGCGTCGAGCTTCGACTTAATCGCCACCGGCACTTGGATCAAGATTCTGACCATCATGTTTAGCACCTCTATTGAATGTTACTGAAGATAGCATGATATATAACGATATGCTTTGTTGTCAAGCCCTCTCTTTGCTATACTGTCGCCATGACCACACCAGCGAAAGAAACACGGGATGTTTTGTTGCGCGGGCTACCGGTGGAGACAGCCGAGAAGTTGAAGGTTGCCGCAGCCCTTCATCGGACCTCGCTCATGGCTTACGTCCAGGGTGTGCTAGAGACACACTTGAAGGAGTTAGAGCGGAAGGGTGTCACGTTGACGCTCCCGAAAGGGAAATGATCGTGTTAAAGTCGTTCAGCCTTCTTCTCCATCCATCAGGCCCGCAGCATGTTCAAG
>JBDSDL010000221.1:0-36448 GCA_039920585.1 Nitrospiraceae bacterium
AAACTCGCGCTGGTCCCGATGGGAAAGTGTGGACCAGGGGGCTCCCAGTGCACGCCTCGCCATTTCCTCGCAATCCACGCGGTGTTTGATGATTTCTTCGATTTCATGCCGTCGTTCTTCGGATTGCTCTGGTTGCTGCAACGTTTCGTCATCGAGGGCTTGGATGATCGTACCTTTCACTGCTTCGGTCGCGCTCGACGTAGTCTCGTTTGGTGTGGGCATGGCCAACGAAAGAGATGCCATGGTTAGTCCAGCCACCATTCCAGAGAGGAACAGTAGATGTGTGAGACCTACGAGTTTCATGTTGACGATGGTTATCACTGTGATATGGCTCCTGTCTTGGTTCTCGCCAGTTATCTCAAACGTAGCAGGGATGCCGAGCCTGTAAAGCGGCTCCAACAGGGTGGAAAGAGAGGGAAGTTCTGGGGGAGTCCAGGCGAACGGGGGAAGATTACCAGTTTGTTACCGGGCTGGCTGAGTTTTTTGGATCTTTGCCCAAGCGTCTTTGAGCGACACCGTGCGGTTGAATATCAGTGCGCCGGGGGCTGAGTCAGCGTCGGTACAGAAATATCCCAGGCGCTCGAATTGGTACCGAGTACCTGGCACTGTCTGCCACAAACTGGGCTCAACCAGACAGCCCGTGACTCGCTCCAATGAGTTGGGGTTGAGATAGGTCGTCCAATCGTGGTCTGGCGGAACCTTCGCCAGATCCGTCACCAAGAGGGGGTTGTAGAGTCGGACTTCGGCTTTCACAGCATGGGCCGCTGAGACCCAATGGATAGTAGCCTTTACCTTGCGCTGTTCCTGGGAAGCACCGCTCTTGGTCGTGGGATCGTAGGTGCAATGGAGTTCGGTAATCTCGCCAGTCTGCGGATCTTTTGTCATTCCGACACATTTGATGATGTAGGCGTACCTGAGCCGCACTTCTCGCCCTGGGGCGAGCCGGAAAAACTGTTTGGGTGGATCCTCATGGAAGTCGTCTTGCTCAATATACAGGACGCGTGAAAAGGGGATGTTCCTTGTCCCTGCAGACAACTCTTCCGGATTGTTGATGGCTTCCAGTTCTTCGGACTGGTCCTCGGGATAGTTGTCGAGGATGACTTTGAGCGGCCGCAACACGGCCATCACTCGAGGCGCTCGTTTATTTAAATCTTCGCGAATAAAGTGTTCGAGCAACTGCATTTCAACGATGGCTTCGCGCTTGGCTATGCCGATATGGTCGCAGAAGGCCCGAATTGCCTCCGGAGTATACCCGCGGCGGCGAAGTCCTTTGATCGTCGGCAGTCGTGGGTCATCCCATCCGCTTATCAGTTTCTTTTCGACCAACTCGAGCAGTTTCCGTTTGCTCATGACGGTATAAGTCAGGTTCAAGCGAGCAAACTCGATCTGCTGCGGCCGGTGTGGCGCTTCAGCCTGCTCGACAACCCAATCGTAGAGAGGCCGGTGATCTTCAAACTCCAAGGTGCAGATTGAGTGCGTGATTCCCTCGATCGCGTCCGAGAGGGGGTGCGCATAGTCGTAAGCCGGGTATAGGCACCAGCTGCTCCCTGTTCGATAATGCGTCGCGTGCCTGATGCGATAGAGGACTGGGTCGCGCAGGTTGATATTGGGTGAGGCCATGTCTATCTTGGCTCGGAGGACGTGGGTTCCATCGGCGAATTCCCCTGCGCGCATGCGTCGAAAGAGGTCAAGGTTTTCGTCGACGGAGCGGGTGCGGGAGGGGCTGTTTTCCCCCGGCTCCGTGAGGGTGCCGCGATAGGTACGCATCTCTTCGGCCGTTAAGGTATCGACATAGGCGTTGCCCTTACGGATCAACCGAACTGCAGAGTCGTACAGCTGCTCGAAATAGTCCGAGGAGAAAAACATTTTTTCATGCCAATCGAACCCCAGCCATCGGACATCGTCCTGAATGGCTTGGACATATTCAGGATCTTCAGTGGTCGGATTGGTATCGTCCAATCGCAGGTGACAGATGCCTCCCGAAATGTCGTTTGCCAAGCCGAAGTTCAGGCAGATTGATTTCGCATGGCCGATATGGAGGTAGCCGTTCGGTTCAGGCGGAAAGCGTGTGACCACTCGACCGCCATGTTTACCGGCGGCGAGATCGGCGGCTACTATCTCGCGGATAAAGTTTGAAGCGCCAGTTGGTTCAGACACGAAAAAGCAATGACTCCTCTTATGGACGAGACATGCGCGAACTGTGTTGTTGTGGGCTGTTCTATCACAAGAGTGGTACATGGGAGAAGGTTTATCCGGAGAGAGGAGACGCGGGATCGAACCGAACGTTATGCGGTTTGGTGAGTCGGCATCTGCATCACGCTGAAGTCTTTCTGCGCGATGAGATGCCCTTCCATGCGCAGGTGAAACTCGTAGCGTCCCGGAGCGGGGAAGACCAGTGAGGGGATATTAATCCCAAAATCGGAAATTTGAAGGCGGTCGACGATAGCAATATTCGGAAGAGTGGCTCGGCAGACGAGCTGTTCGTTGTTGAGATAGATCAAGTCGATGTCGAAGTGATATGTCCCTTCGGCATCGGTGAGGCAGAAATACAGCCCCATTTGTGAGTGCTGGAAGGGAAAGTTCACGGCCTGCAGATGGGTGAAAAGGCCGATGAGGCTTTTCTTTTTGGTGACGCTGTCCTCGATGACTTGGTCGCAGACCAAGAAGGCTTGCACGCTTGGCTTTACGACGTCTGACATACTGCCATTCTACGGAAGTTCTGCACCTTGTCAAAAAGGATGTGTTTTTCAACAAGGAGCCAGGGCGGCTGTCAGTTGTCGCGCTCTTGATTATGGGGAGCAGACACACGTGAGTTGAGGCTGGAGTCTCTTGAGGCCCGATTAACCGATTGCTGCCGCGCTGCCACGGCTATCCGCTACATCGCCAAACAGGGTGAGGCCGGTGCCGATGCGGCAGTAGTGTGGGCTGACGGTGACTAATTCGCCCTTATGGGTATAAAAGTGCCCCACTGTGATGCGAATTTTTCTTCTCTGCATGAGGCAGGCTTCGAACACCGTGTGTCCGGTTGCTCGGTCTGCTACGGTAACTGAAGGAGGGTCGTCCGGGGTTGCCTCGTCGTTGGCCTTTATGCTGATGGTGAAGCGGCCTGCGCTATGTGCCGAGAGCGCATTCCGTCGGATATGGCCGACGCGGGTTCCCTGCTCATCGTATAGGTCCATCGTCAAGAACAATGCCAATGGCTGGGGCTGCGCTTCCAACACCAACTGCTCCTTGCCTTGAAGCTTGACGACGCCGTTCGTGTTTCGAAACACATTTGAGCCGACATGCAGCTCAAGGCCCTGTTCGGGCTTCTCGATGTCGATCAGTTCCGGAGAGTCTGTGATGCCGATAGTTTTGATTTGGAGCGGGTTGTTCATGTTCCACCAAGAGTCTGCTGATGGGAAGAGGAGGCCGACGACTGAAGAATCTCCTCTCCCAGAGGCCCGCTACGTGTGTTTTTCGCAAGGTAGGCTATACCGCCGTCTCTGTCAAGTCGCGGATGAACCCGTGAGTAGAGGCCTGAAAACTGTTCAGAATCTTTAGGAATTGAAAAATGAAAAGCCCCTGTGCTAGCGTGTCCGGTCGATCGCGCATCATTGATGATTCGGTCCCATCGTCTAGCCTGGCCTAGGACGGAGCCCTCTCAAGGCTTAAACACGGGTTCAAATCCCGTTGGGACCACCACATCAAGCTCGCTTGGTTGCCCCCCTTCCCATAATGATTGCGAGTGAAAAAGCCCTTCGGATTAGGGGCTTCCCTCATAAGTCCGCTTGCACGGCTCAGAGATATTGAATTGAGCTTGGCGCAGGGATAACCCCTCTCGGGAGATCTTCGTATGCTCACTTCAGGTGAAGCAGGTCGTGCGTCTACGTGCGTATGTTGTGGAGGTTTGTTGAATCCACGGCTCTTTGGATCAGGACCATGTTGATCGCGTCCTGTCACCCTATCCTCTTCAATTGATGTGGGTCGATGAACAGATCATGTGTTCTCATGGACCAAGATGCGGCGCGGGATTTCTCGTGTGCCATTTCGTTGACGCCCCTATCGTTGGTTGTGTATAAAGAATGCGCCGTTCCTCCGTTCACTTTTTATGATAGGTAGACTTTCCATGGGTGCACGCGAATTCCACGATGGGGCGCAAGATGGACTCGAAGCGCTTGAACCTTTCGATCCGGAGCAGATTGGATCCTTCGACGGCCTGTTGACCGCTATGCGCAAGACAGCCTTTGGGGGTCGCAGGGTGGGCGAAGCCTACGAAGTGCTTTGGGCAATGATCGAAGACCCAGACTGCTTTGTCGTATTGACGCTCTCAGGGGCGATGACCATTGCCAAGATGGGCAAGATCATCAGCGCGATGATTGATCATGGAATGGTGCAATGTGTCGTGTCGACCGGGGCATTGATTGCCCATGGGTTGAGTGAGTCGGTGGGTAAAACGCACTATCGGCACCATCCATCGATGTCCGATCAAGAATTGTTCGAGAAGGGCTACAATCGGGTCTATGACACGCTGGAGATGGAGTCCAATCTCAACTATGTTGAGCAAGTCGTTGCCCGAACAATGAAGCGGATGGATCAGGACCAAACTCTTTCCTCCGAAATCCTCACTCGTGAGCTGGGCAGAACGCTCGCGGAGGAATATGACGGAACGGGTATTCTCAAAAGCGCCTATCTGAAAAACGTTCCGGTCTTCATTCCTGCGTTTACCGATTCCGAGATGGGGCTGGATCTTGGAACCTGGGCTATGAGTCGAGATCTCGACCGGGCTCGTGCGCAGGCAAAAGGAAGCGATGATCTTGAAGTGCTGCGCGCGATTCATCGCTCCTATCCATCGTTCAATCCCTACCTCGATCTCAACAGTTATGCGAGTCATGTAATCTCAGCCAAGCGGCGTGGAATCTTTACGATCGGCGGGGGAGTGCCGCGCAATTGGGCGCAGCAAGTCGGCCCCTACATTGAGATCTGCAATACCAGGCTCGGGCTCAGTGTGGAGCCGCCTCGATTCCAGTACGGGGTACGCATCTGTCCAGATCCGGATCATTTGGGTGGATTGAGCGGGTGCACCTATCAAGAGGGCCTTTCGTGGGGAAAGTTTGTTCCGCCGGAAGCAGGAGGGCGCTTTGCTGAAGTGTTGAGCGATGCCACGATTGTCTGGCCTCTCCTCATGGTCGGATTGCTGGAGCGTATAAAAGCAAAGGGCACTCCCCACACATGATGGGCACATATTTTTTTCGCACAGTTGTTGCGGCGGGACTGCTGTTACTCATGCAGCTGACTCAGGCTGGCGCTGGGTCGGTTACGGACGACGGACGAATCAGAGGAAGCGCGGACGCACCGATCACCATGATCGAGTATTCCGACTTCACGTGTGGGTACTGTGCGAAGTTCTTTCAGGAGACCTGGCCTCGCCTGCAGGCCAAATATATCGATACGGGGAAAGTTCGCTTTATCTATCGCGACTATCCTCGATCAGACCAGGGAGTCGGTGTGGAGGCGGCGGTGGCGGCCCGCTGTGCCGGAGCCCAGGGTCGATATTGGCCGATGCACGACCGGCTCTTCAGCGAACGAGGCCGCTTGGACTCGGGATCATTCAAAGGTTATGCAAAAATGATCGGCTTGGACCAGGCGGCGTTTGCCAAATGTTTCGACGAGCGGCAATATCTTGAATCCATTTTCCAGGATCGTAATGAGGCGAACCGGTGGGGCTTTCATGGCACCCCTGGTTTTATTCTGATGCGAACGGCGAGTGGGCCCACTGAGAAAGAGCCGGCGGTTGCGATTCCCGGCGCAGTTCCGTTCAACGAGTTTGCGGAGGAGATCGATCGCATGTTGGCTACTGCCCCACGCTCTCAGGGAGAACCCGCTGAGCCTCACGGATTGATGGCGGTGGCACAGAACAGTCCATTTATCATTCACTAAGGATTACCTATGTCTGCAACACAATCGTTTTGGTCTGTTCCGCAACGCGACGGGGAACCACCCTATTGGATGTGCATGTCGTGCTTGTCAGAAGTCTTCTATCGCAAGGTGCCGATGCCGGATTGCCCGACGTGCCACGGCGTCTCGACCTATGAGGCCTTCACGCTCGAGGCGATTCGTGATTGGGGCACAGAGGACTTGGTCGCTAAAGCCGATCTCGCCCAACAGGCTGCCACTCTTGAGCCTGCTTCCACGGCATCGGTTCATTCCGCCGACTAACAGGCTGCGGAAAATCGAGGCTGGCCTGCCGGAAATCCAATGGTCCGCATTGTCTGGGTCAACAGGACACGAACCCGCAGGATGCTCAACAATTTCGTCCAGCAAGGCCGCAGCAAGTGAAGGGCCGGAGGTACACACCGCACTTCGTGTGGGCCGTTCGCCCTTACAATGGGTCTTGGAGAACGGAAAATCCCCTACAGTGCTTCCGACCTCCTAGGAACTCCTCAGCGTTGAGGGTCTGAACGATGCAGAATACTGCTGGCGGACTTTTTCAGCATCCTGCTAAGTCTTCACCACCCGCGGGGCGTCTCTCGTGCAAGAACCACGTCCATTCTTGATTGGAGGTCTGTGGCGGCACGGGGAGACGGTTGTCCCCGTACACGACCCGTTTACAGGGCGGTTACTCGCCGAGGTATCGAACGCGAGTTCCGCGGACGCCGAGGCTGCGATTCAGACGACAGTCGATGTTGCTGCAGCGATGGGAGCGTTGCCGTCCCACGCCCGCTTTCGTGCGTTGCAAAAAATCGCAGGTGGACTGTATGACCGGCGGGAGGAATTTGCCCGCCTGATGACGGCTGAATCCGGCAAGCCGATCACCGACGCGAAACGAGAAGTCAGCCGAGCGGTGCAGACATTTACCGTTGCGGCTGAAGAGGCGAAGCGCATTCCTGGCGAGGTGATCCCTCTCGACTGGACGCCGGGGACGGATTCACATCTCGGTATTCTCCGTCGGGTTCCGATCGGTCCGGTGCTCGGAATCACTCCCTTCAATTTCCCCTTGAATCTTGTGGCCCACAAGGTTGCGCCGGCTTTGGCCGCTGGAAATTCTATTCTCATCAAGCCAGCGCCACAGACACCCCTGACCGCTTTACTCTTGGGCGAAGTAGTTCTGGAGGCGGGGCTTCCTTCTGGCGCCCTCAACATCCTTCCTTGCGACAATACGGTGGCAGAACAGCTTGTTGTCGATCCTCGTTTTAAACTCCTGAGCTTTACCGGCAGTGCCGTTGTGGGATGGATGCTGAAGGCCAAGTGCGGGAAGAAGAAGGTGGTGTTGGAACTCGGCGGGAACGCGGGCGTCATCGTGGAGTCCGATGCCGATCTGGATTTTGCCGCGCAGCGCTGCGCAGTCGGTGGGTTCGGGTATGCCGGTCAGACCTGTATTTCCGTTCAGCGAATCTTTGTTCATCATTCCATCGTGGACCTCTTTACCACGAAGCTTCTGTTACAAGTCGCGCGTCTGAAGGCTGGCGATCCGAGCGACGATTCGACGGTGGTCGGGCCATTGATCAATTCGGCCGCGGCCCATCGTGTGGAGGAATGGGTTGGGGAAGCGGTGTCGCAAGGAGCGCGTGTGCTTCTGGGAGGCAAACGCATGGGCTCGGTGATGGAGGCGACCGTACTCTCGCACGTCACGCCGACGATGAAAGTCTCGCGTCAAGAGGTGTTTGGGCCGGTGGTGACCGTGACCCCGTACCGACATTTCGGCGAAGCGATCACGGCGCTCAATCAGTCTGACTATGGACTCCAAGCCGGAGTGTTTACCCAGGATGTGAACAAAATTTTTCATGCTTTTCGTCATCTTGAGGTTGGAGCCGTGCTGGCAAACGAAATTCCGACGTTTCGCGCCGACCATATGCCCTATGGTGGTGTGAAAGATTCTGGGGTCGGGCGTGAAGGGGTTCAGGCCGCGATCGAGGATATGACCGAGCCCCGCATGCTGGTGTTGAACCTCAAACCGCCCGCTGGGATTTAGCAGGATACTGAAATCGTCCGCCAGCCTATCTTGATTATTTGGTTTATTCGGTCTGTCTGGTTTGTTTGTATTAGACTAACCAGAGAAATAAATGTCTCAGGATATTGCGAAGCGTTGCCAATCTTGGTACAACAGCGACCCTGTGCCTTAATGAGGTTTACCGTGGGCGTGAGTTTCAGCTACCGACGCGCCCGTCACCCGACTGGTCGGACGAACTAAGGAGAAGACACGATGGTACCTACGCAGATGTTTTTGACGCGAGGAGTCGGAGTCCACAAAGAAAAGCTGGCCTCCTTCGAACAAGCCTTGCGCAGCGCCGGCGTTGCCTATTGCAACCTGGTTACGGTGTCGTCGATTCTTCCGCCGAATTGCAAAATTATTCCGCGTGCGCGCGGCGAGAAGTTATTGAATCCCGGTGAAATCACGTTCTGTGTGATGGCGCGGTCGGAAACGAATGAGCGAAATCGCCTGGCCTCCGCCTCGATTGGATTAGCGGTTCCGACTGATCGTCGAACCTACGGGTACCTGTCCGAACACCATGCGCATGGTGAAACCGATGAAGAGACGGGTGAGTATACGGAAGACTTGGCGGCGCAGATGTTGGCCACGACGCTCGGTGTCGAATTCGATCCGAACATCGCGTGGAAAGAGCGGGAGCAAGTCTTCAAAATGGCCGGCAAGATCGTTCGGACTCAAAACATCACTCAGTCCGCTATTGGGAAACCCAATCGCTGGACGACGGTGATTGCATTGGCCGTCTTCATTCCAGAAGAAAATCTGTCGAAGCGGCGTCGGTAGCCCCGCCGCGTGAGCATACGCCCATGACGCTTCCCGCCGGTTGGGAGGGTATCGACCAGAACTTCCTCGGTCTCGACGAGCCTTGGTGTCATCCCGATCAGGCAGGGGTCTACGTCTTGCCCGCACCCTACGAACATACCTCCAGCTATGTGCTGGGCTCCGATCGAGGCCCGTCAGCCATCATTGAGGCGTCTCAACAAGTCGAGTTATATGACGAAACACTTCGGTGTGAGCCTTATCGAGATTGGGGTGGGGTTGCCACCATCCGTTCGCTCGATCTTGATGGCAAAGTCGATCGGCAGGCGGTGGATGCCATCGACGCGTTCGTTACCCCTCACGTCGGTACCGGGCGGTTTGTCGTCACCTTAACCGGGGAACATACCGGCGCACTTGGGGCCATCCGAGCCCATGCCCGACACTATCCGAATCTGTGCGTGGTGCAAATCGATGCACATGGCGACTTGCGGAAGGCCTATCAAGGAAATCCGTTTAGTCACGCCAGCGTGATGGCCCGCGTAGTCGATGACGGGTTGCCGTTAGTACAAGTCGGCATTCGTTCTATTTCTCCTGAGGAAATCGATCGCATTAAGAGTACTGATCGAATTGCCACGTTCTTTGCCGCCGAGATTCTTGATCCTTCCGGTCCATACGAAGGCAAAGCCTCCCGATGGGTTCCCAATGTCGTGAAGGCCTGTCATGGGCCGGTCTATCTCACATTCGATTGTGATGGGCTGGACGCCTCGCTGGTCCCCGCGCTCGGCACTCCCGAGCCCGGTGGGTTGGAGTGGTACGATACGCTGAATCTCATCACAGCCTTAGCCAATGGACCTGGTATCCTTGGGATGGATATCAGCGAGATAGCTCCAATTGAAGGGTTTGTCGCACCCCAGTTTTGTATCGCCCGATTGATCTATCGCATGCTGGGACGAATCAAAGCGGGCCGTCGCGTCCACTAGCAGGATGTTGAAAAAGCCCGCCAGCGGCGTCCTCGCATCGTTCAGAGGCCCAACGTACCGAAGCGTACGCCTCGCCTCTTCGTTCGTAGCGACCTTGCTTTGGGCAATGCGCGTCTCGGCGCGCCAGGATGGGTAGAAGCCTGGCTTTTTTTGAGCATCCTGAGGCGGTGTTGACTGTCGGCACCAGCATGCAAGATTCCAACGGTGTATGCGTACAAACTAAGCTTTTCTGCAACCTGCTAGAACGGCGTGCCATCCCGTGACCGACAAGCTTCGCATCAATAAATTCTTTACACAGCACGGCATCTGTTCTCGACGAGAGGCTGATCGCCTGATCGAATCCGGTCGCGTAACCATCAATCAGCGGGTCGCCTGCTTGGGAGATCAGGTCGGCTCTGACGACGTTATCGCGCGAGATGGACAGGTGATTCCCTGGGGGGCGGCCCAGCTCTATATCAAGTATTACAAGCCGGTGGGCGTGACGACGACCAGCGAGTCGCATGTGCCTCGTAACATCATTGCGGAGATCGGCCATCCTGAACGGATCTTTCCGATCGGGCGGCTCGACAAGGATTCGTCCGGCCTTATCCTTCTCACGAACGACGGGGACATCGTGAACGATATTCTACGAACCGAGCATGGGCATGAACGAGAATACGAGGTGTCAGTCGATCATCCTTTCGACCAAACATTTATCGACCACATGGCTCGAGGGGTTCTCATTCTCGACCGTCCAACCAAACTCTGCCGGATTGAGCGACTCGGCTCAGCCCGATTCCGCATCATCCTCACCGAGGGACGCAATCGACAAATTCGGCGTATGTGCCAAGTCTTGGGGTATCGGGTGCTCACGCTGCATCGTGTCAGAATTATGCACATTACACTCGATGGATTGCTCCCAGGAAAGTGGAAATCGCTTACTGGAGAGGAATGTGCGAAGCTCTTTCAGGCTGTTGGGCGAGGCAGTTGTCCAGGCCAGCATGATTCATGAGCGCTTCTGGTGTAATTGCGGACTCGTTGCTGCGGTGAGCGTTTGCTGGCAGGCTAGCCGACGGATACCTCGATTGACAAACACACCATTGGAACTCACACTAGCTCGCGTAATGTCCATGGAGAACAACACCAGTATGGTCGCTATTATGTGGTGGAGCCCGCAACTCAATGCCTTGCTTGGGAGCCTTGTCGTGGCAGCGGGCGCCTGGCTGGCGTGGGGTTCGTTCTCACCATGGGGAGTCGTTCTCGTCGCAGGCTGCGCCGCAGGCTTTCTCGTCTGGCAGGGGCGCACTATTGGACTGGTTTGGGCCTGGGCCACTCTGTTGCTTGGCCTGGAGAGTCTTGCCTGGCCCATCATCACGATGGTTCAATTCCGCTCGATTACGACAGAGCCGACCGACGAACAATTGGGAACGATGCTCTCAGCCGCTCTGACGGGACTCGTCTCGGCTGTCTTTTGGATCACGTTTTCCTATGGGTTCTTCAAGCGAGCCCGTCAGCCCATCACCCCCGAATCAACCGATGCGACCGAGAGCCAACCACCTGCATCACTATCAAAAAATTCCCACAAGAACACATAGCACCTACCACATTTCGATCGGATCGACATCGACATCAAACTTGATGGCGTGGCGCTGATACGTCCGTTCCATTTCTTTGACCGTCATCCGTACCGCCGCGAGGCCCGTATCCCGTTCGGACGATTTCACAAGAATTTGCCACCGATATCGTCCACGGAGTCTCGGCACCGGAGAGGGGACCGGCCCCAGTACAGCAAGCCAGTTGGGCCGACCGATCGATTGAATTATCGAAGGGGTCTTTGCCACGGCCGGAGAAGTGCAGGCACTGAGCCGAGCTACCCAGTCTGTGGCAGCGTCGTGAACCATTGTCTCTTTGGTCCCGGATACAAGGAGGGCAATCAGAAAAACCGTAGGCGGATACCCCAATTCCGTTCGATGGGACAACTCTTCCGATAAGAAGATGGATTCGTCGTTCTGCGCTACGGCCTGAATTGCGTGATGTAACGGGAGATAGGTCTGCACGATAACCTGGCCGCCGGCTCCTGCCGAATTGGCGAGACTGACCGCATCGAGAAGCGTATGGTAAGTACGTTCGGCGGAGCGGAAATTCGGCACGCTAAGTCCTGCGTCTGCCTGCACAATCCCAACGAGGCCCATCATCGGGAAGGGTTCTCGGTGTAACAGCAGTTGTGTTCCGACGATGATATCCCATTGCCCTTGCTCGACCTTCCGCCAGAGGGATTCGGCCTGCGCTGGCCGCCGCATGGTATCCCCATCAAGCCGAATCACCGTCGCGTGAGGGAACAATCGCTTCGCATCCTCTTCCACGCGCTCTGTGCCTTCCCCGATCAATTGCATGCGAGGGCCGGAACAAATGATGCAGGCTTCGGGGAGGGGTGTCACGTCCCCGCAGTAGGAACAGAGTAGACGACCAGCCTGCCGAGAGTACATCAGCGCCACGCGACAGGCAGGACAGCGGGGAACCTGGCCGCAGTCACGACAGACAAGGGCGCCGGCATAGCCCTTCCGATTGAGAAACAACAGGACGCCGGCCCGGCAACTGATCGCCTGCTCGATGGCACGAACGAGCGGCTGGCTCAGCACTGTGCTGCGACCATGATTCCGTAAATCAACGACCTGTATACTCGGTTGCGAATCAGACAGCATGAGCTTGCGGACAACGATCCCTCGTTGTTCCACTGCCACTCTGAGCTCAAGAGAGGGGTGAGCAGAACTCAGGACCAGTACCGCCTGTTCATCTTGTGCTCTCAGCCAGGCCACGTCCCGTGCATGGTAGCGTGGTTCTTGAGGCTCTTTGAGCGCCGCATCTTCCTCTCCCTCGACCCAGATCGCCCCGATTGCAGTCAATGGAAGAAAGATGGCCGACCGAGTTCCCACGACCACGCGAACAATCTGCCGGTGAATCTGATCCCACATTTCGGCTTTCAGCTGGTCTGAAAGACCGCTATGGAAACAGACTGGGGAGATGCCCATCTCATCATTACGGATCAAGCTGGTAACCCATTGGGCCTGTTCTGCTCCCCCAACGATGATGAGAAACGTCTGTCCACGGTCGAGTACTAAGCGAACGGCCTGCTGTAAGAGCCCCAACCGATCGGTCCAGGAAGCCTGCACCAGAACACGTGTGGGTTCTGGGCCTCTCAGCGCCTTGAGCAATGGTTCAGACCAAGACATTGCAGGGTCAGTAATGAGTGGTGGGGTGACGCTGAAACTGTCATGGTTCGCCTGTCTGGTTTGCCGGGTGAGAGGTGCTGCCGAAGCAGGCGGTAGATTCTGGACCTCCACCACCCATCCGCGAACTTTGAGATCGTGTAACAAGTCGCCCGGACCCGGATTACGGGACGACCGGCGAAGTCCTGAAGGTTTTTTCCCAAGACGTGTGAGAAGCGCTCGAGCTTTCACCGAGCAAGGCTCCCGAGCCGCGAGTGCCGCCCGCCCTTGTTCCGTCAGTTCATAGTGGCTGCCCTGCGCCAGTGGTTTGGGCGCCGGAGGTAGCACCAACCTGAGACATTGTCCCCATGGCGCGACATATTGCTCGGCCACCTGCCGTGAGAGCTGGAATAAGTTCGATGATACGTCTGTTGCGGCCCCTTCCGGGAGTAACGAGTGAATCTCTCTGAGGCGTGTTCGATCAAGACCCTGAGGAAGAACATGGGAGAGGGCGATCACGGCTCCTTGGAGGATCGACCGCCCGAAGGGCACGAGCACTCGATGTCCGATTCGCAGCGTCGGTCGGAGTAACGAGGGTACGGTGTAGGTAAAAGAGCCTGCTAGATGTCGTGGGACAATGACATCTGCGAATAAGGACTCCGGCTCTGTGTATGGAGGGGCTGTCTGTATCGAAATCATGCGGCATTGTAGCAGCACAGGAAAAGGGGGAACAATGAGGGAGAAAGAACGGAAAGGTTCTGTAGGGGAATGGGGAGGGTTGACGTAGAATTGTCAACCCCCCGCACGATATCGATGAACTTACTGTGGAGGGGTGACCGGAGCTGCGGGGGTCTTATCTGCATTGCCCTGGCCAACTGATGTCGGAGTTGTCGCCGAAGCAGAACCCGCAGGGACAGGTGCGGGCTCTACCTTGGATGAATCAGTTGGAGTCACTGGGATTGTCTGGTCCACTGCGGGGATCGAAGCTCCGCTTTCGGCTGAATTGAGACGGGACATGCTATAGCTCTTATCGCCGGTCTCAGTTGGTGTCGCCGCCTGCCCAGACTGTTCCCTGGCTGATTCGGGTGAATAGAGCACAATGTCTACTCGACGGTTCTTCTCCCGACCCACTTCGGTCGCATTGCCGGCTATCGGCTTCGTATCGCCATAGCCAACCGACGACAGCTTTGCCGAATCGATCCCGCCCTTCTCAATCAAGTAACGTAGGACAGCCCCAGCCCGAGCTTTCGATAAATCCCAGTTCGTCTGGTAGCGCGACTTCAGCGTAGGACCGATTTCCATATTGTCTGCATGGCCCTCGACTCGAATCAACCGATCGCCGGCAGCAGTCTTGAGATACGCAATCAGTTCATCGAGCACCTGATGGCCCTCGGACCTAATTGTAGCTTCTCCCGACTCGAACCGAAGCTGCTTCATCAAGTCACCGAAGCTGACTCGGGTTTCGCCGGCGATATTGTTGACCTGGAGCTTGCTTGGAGAAGGAACCGCGGCAGGGGAGACATCTGGAGACTGCTGGAGAGATTGAGCGATTGGCATGGCTTCAGAAGCATGAACCGTCACTCTGACGCGATCGCCCTTGAGAACGCGGGAGATCGATTTTGTAATCAGCGCCGTGGCAGTCCGGTCTTCCAGGGACAGGATTTTTAATTCTCCCACCACTCGTTGAGGAAGGTTCCTTCCCGACCGAATTATTTCCATTCGATCCCCAGGCCTGATCCCATCTTCTCGTCCTAGATCCAGATAGACGACATTTCTTTGCGCCACCATGTTCATGATGCCCATGTTGGCCTGGAACTCCACAACCCGTCCTTCCACATTGCCAGCGGAAGGTTGATCAACTGTTGCTCCCTCGTCAGTCGGAAGCACGAACTTCATTACCGGATCGCCCGGTGATACAGCTGCATAGGCACGCACGATCTGAACCGTAGTCAGGTCCGTATCAACTTGGGTCACTTGAGCCACAGCGAGTCGATTGACCAGGTAACCCAGGTATTGACCGGTGGTGGGATGGAATACTTTGAGTGCTCGTCTGTAGACCGTGAAAAGATCTCCGACTGCGACATCGCCGGGACTCTTCAGCCGGAGGTACAGGATATCCCGGGTTCCCAATATCATGTGATCTCCGGTGGTTTGATTGTCACCGGTAATCACATTCACAAACCCATCTTGCGGTGTTGACCGCTGGATGGAGCCGGACGAATAGGCCAGGGCCGATTCTCCGAATCGGATCGAAGTGAGGTCGTCGGCTGCCCAGGCCAGAGGCAGGAGCGGCGTGGCCAAGGTCCAGACTATGAGAGAGACGGCACATTTTATTGAATAGTTAGCCATGGTAGTTGTCCTTCATGTAAGCAAGTGATTGCTGTCAAAACCATAGCAAATAGTCTTGCATTGTCAAGAATATTGATGCGATGTCCTCATTGACCCATTAATTCACCCGATGCTATGGTGTTACGGAGAATGAGTTCATACAACGGGGAACATCATGGTGCCCGACCAACCTTCTATTCACGGCGCTCAACGCGAAGATCGTCCACGCATCGAGACCCAGATTCATCGACGTAAGAAAGCTAAGGCGTTCTCGTCCCTGGAGCCTGAATGGGATCAAATTGACGAGGTGCCACCCTCCCACCTGCGCATGCCATCAGATCGCATGTCACCCACCCCGCCAAACAAATCGAAGAACCCCTCATAGACAAGCCATTCCAGCCGGACAATAGAAGTCCGTGAGTGGAACAGATTTTTTTGAGTTGAGTCTCGCCCTTGCCGCCGGTCGCATAAACGCCCCAACCCCTGACTTCTCGCTCGCACTGGCGACGTCTCTCAACGCAACAGCGCCTAGGACTTTCGGGTCGATCCCACAGGTCTTTTGGACGCTTGCTATCTTCGTAATGCAAAGTCTAAAATTCACCCCTCTCTTGTCCCAAGATATTGAAAGGTCAGGCCCATGAGCGGTTCTGAGTTATATCTTGAGTATCTAACCAGGTACTTTCCGATTTTGTTCTTTGTTATCATAGCGCTAACGTTCGGCGTGTGGTCGCTCATCATCAGTTACCTGGTCCATCCGAAATACCCTGAACAGGAGAAACTCACTAGCTATGAGTGTGGAGCGGAACCGTTCTCGGATGCTCGGATGCCCTTTCCGGTTCGGTATTACATTTTTGCGATGCTGTTCGTTATTTTCGATATCGAGGTCATCTTTCTGTATCCCTGGGCAGTGGTCTTCACCAAGATCCAGTTGATCGGGTTGATTGAAATGCTGGTCTTCATCGGATTGTTTTTGGTGGCCTATGTCTATGCGTGGCGGAAGGGAGCCCTGGAATGGGATTGATCCAAATTGGTCGCCATGACAAGGATGGCACGTCCGACATCATAGTCACGACGATAGAAAAAGCCGTCAATTGGGGTCGCAAAGGGTCGCTGTGGCCTATGACATTTGGCTTGGCCTGTTGCGCGATCGAAATGATCGCCGCAGTCTCGTCACGGTACGATATGGACCGCTATGGCGCCGGTGTCTTCCGGGCCTCACCTCGCCAGTCCGATCTGATGATCGTGGCTGGTACCGTCTGCCGGCGGATGGCTCCTGTCATCCGAAAAATTTATGATCAGATGCCCGAACCGAAATATGTCATTGCCATGGGGTCTTGCGCGACGTCAGGAAATATTTACGACAGCTATAGTGTCGTCCAAGGTGTCGACCGCTTTGTGCCGGTCGATATCTATGTGCCGGGTTGCCCTCCGACACCGGAGGCACTCTTTGACGGCATCCTCAAGTTGCAAGAACGAATCATGCTGAAGCCCGTATTTCTGAAGCAACCGGATCAGGTCAAGCCCAGACTTAAAGTATAGGTCTCGATCGATGTCCTTGCAGTTACTAGCCAGCCGGCTCCAAGAACACTTTTCCACCGGCTTCGTCAAAGCGGTCGAATGGCGTGGCGATCTTGCGGTGACGGTGACGCGGGACCGACTCCATGAGGTCGCTCAATTTCTTCGCGACGACCCGGCCATGGACTTCGACTACATTGTGCATGTGAGTTCGGTCGACTGGCCTGATGACGAAGAGCGATTTGAAATCGTCTACGAGTTCTACTCGATCAGGAAACGCCAGCGTATTCGGCTCAAGGCCAGGGTGCCGGAGTCGGATTGCATCGTAGATTCTCTGACGGATCTCTGGAAAGGCGCGAACTTCATGGAGCGCGAAGTCTACGACATGATGGGAATCCGCTTCCGGCACCATCCGGATCTCCGTCGAATCCTCCTGCCGGACGATTATACCGAAGGCTATCCGTTGCGAAAGGATTTTCCGCTCCGGGGCAAGGGCTGGCGCGACACGTTCGAGTTTCTGGACGAAACGGCTCGGTAGGATGGACGATGGCCTTTGAAGATCAACGAACAACCGTCTACAAGATCGATCCGGCCCATCCGGGAAGCGAGACCCTTCCAACCCTCCGCACGGAAGAACTGCTGCTCAATATGGGGCCTCAGCATCCTGCCACCCACGGGGTGCTAAAAGTGATCCTCGAATTGGAAGGAGAACGCCTCGTCAAGTCTACCCCCGTGTTGGGATATCTGCACCGCGGGGTGGAGAAACTAGCGGAAGACGGCACCTATCACCAATTTATCCCCCATACCGACCGGCTCGACTATGTCTGCGCGATGTACAACAATTTTGCGTACTGCCGCGCGGTTGAAAAACTGATGAATATTACCGTGCCGGACCGTGCAGAATACCTGCGCACGATCGTGGCAGAGGTCCAACGAATCATCGGCCATCAGTTTTGGCTCGGCACCCAGGCGCTCGACATTGGAGCCATGACCGTCTTTTTCTATTGTTTCCGTGACCGGGAAATTTTGATGGATTGGTTCGATGAGCTTTGCGGCGCGCGTCTCACCACTAGTTGGTATCGGATCGGCGGCGTCGAGCGGGACTTCACGTCCTCGTTGCTTGATAAACTCAAGCAGTTCTTGGACTACTTACCGCCAAAAATCGATGAGTACATGGTCTTCCTGGAAACGAATCGGATTTGGGTCGGGCGGACCAAGGGAGTGGCCATTATCTCAGCGGAAGATGCCGTGAGCTTCGGCCTGAGTGGGCCGACGCTCCGAGGCTCCGGTGTCGATTACGATCTCCGTAAAGCCCAGCCCTATTCGGCCTATCCGAAATGCGAATTCAGCGTGCCACTCGGCAAGAACGGCGACACCTACGATCGGTACTGGATCCGCGTTAAGGAACTTTACGAGAGCGTGAAAATTATCCGGCAATGCCTGGAACAGATGCAGGACGGCCCGATTATGGCCGATGTGCCCAGTGTGACGTTGCCGCCGAAGCAACGGGTCTTCACGAATCTCGAGTCCATGATCCAGCAATTCAAGCTCTTCTCGCAGGGCTTCGACGCCCCTCCGGGAGAGATCTATTGCGGGACCGAAGCGCACAAGGGAGAGCTGGGATTCTACATCGTCAGCACGGGCGGCGGGAAACCCTACCGCATGAAAATTCGTGCCCCCTCGTTTATTCACATGGGCGCATTCGACCATATGTCCAGGGGCTACATGATTTCCGATGCGGTCACGATCTTTGGAACCTACGACATTGTGATGGGGGAGTGCGACCGCTGAGAAGTGCTGGGTGATGAGTGCTGAGCACATAGATGGAGCGAGCCCCCTGAGAACTCAGCACTCAGGGCTCAGCACCGGGGGAAAATTATGGGATTAAAGCCGGCAACGAACCCTGATGTGGAAGCAGCCACGATCGAACTGTCGATCGATGGGAAATCCGTGACGGCAAAGAGCGGGGTCTCGCTCTACGACGTGATATCGAGCACGGGCAAGATCATCCCGGCCATGTGCTACCACTACACCTTCGATCCCTTCGGCTCCTGCGGCATGTGTTTGGTCATGCAGGAAGGCAAGAAAGCTCCTGTCCGTTCCTGCACCGCCAAAGCTGCGGCCGGCATGATCATCAAAACCGAGGGGGATGAACTCTTCCAAGCCCGGAAGAAAGCAGTGGAAAAACATCTCTCGGTCCATCCGCTCGACTGCCCGGTTTGCGACGCCGACGGCCATTGCGAACTGCAAGACATGGCGTTTCGGCACGGGGTGACGAACCTGGCCAACGCGAAGCAGAAATTTATTCCGGAAGATACGCGCAGCCCGGTGCTCGACTTCAATATGAACCGCTGCATCGCCTGCGCGGAATGCATCAACGTGTGTAAAGACGTGTTGATGATCGACGCGCTTCAATTCATGAAGAAGGGCGGATTCAATCAAGTGGTGCCGAAGGGAGATCTCGCATTGTCCTGCGAGTTTTGTGGAGACTGCCTCGCCGTCTGCCCAGTCGGCGCGATCACGAACAAGTTCTCCAAATATTTATACAAGCCGTGGCAGATGAAGAAAACCACGACGACGTGTAACTACTGTGGGGACGGGTGCCAGATGTACCTTGAGACTAAGGACGCAGAAGTCGTCCGTGTGACCTCGCCTCTGTCCTGGGAGAACAAATGGGGCGACCGAGCCGAGACGGCCAAGGGGCACGGTGGACTCTGTGTGCGGGGGCGTTTCGGTTTCGAGTACATCGATAGCGCCGCACGTCTGAAGCAACCCCTCCTTCGTAAAGGTAATCAGCTCGTCGAAACTCCCTGGCTCGAAACCATGCACCAGGTGGTGGATCGATTTTTAGAAATCCAACGCAGGAACGGACCAGATGCGATTGCCGGCCTGATCACCGCCCGCTGTACCAACGAAGAGCTGTATCTCTTCCAGAAACTCATGCGCACAGGGTTCAAGACGAACCATCTCGATAGTAGCGCGCGCTACGGCCATCTCAACTTCGTCCATGCCTCTCAGCACGCCTTGGGAATTGGACGGAGCCCGAACGACTGGGAAGACCTGACAAAAGCCAAAGCCGTGATACTCATCGGTTCCAATATCTCGGAGACAAACCCGCTCACGGCCGTGCGCATCAAAGAAGCGATTCGCGTCTATAAAGCGCAAGTCGTGGTCATCGATTCCGCTATCACAAACATGGCCAAGCTCGCGTCCCATCCTGTCCTGATCAAGCCGGGGACGGAAGGACTCGTGATCGATGGACTTGTGAAGGCTACCCTGGAGCTGGATTTGGTCGACGAAGAGAGCATCAAGAAACATCCACAAGCCTTCGAAGCGCTGAAGGCCGCCGTGGCCCACGTCTCCTTAGTACAGGTGGCGGTCCAGACCGGCATGTCGGTCGAATCATTAAAAGATATTGCGGCGATCTTCGCGCAAGCGTCCCGTTCCATCATTCTCTGCGCCGAAGGTATTGTCCGCCAGTCAGACGGGTATCAGAACGTCTTAAAATTGATCGACCTCGCCTGGGTCACAGGCAAGTTGGGACAACCTGGCTGCGGGGTGAATACGGTGACAGAAGAGCCGAACGAGCAGGGCGCTGTGGATATGGGCGCTGCGCCGGAATTCCTCCCTGGTCAAGCTTCGTTCAACGATCAGACGGCTCGCGATCGCTTTGCCAAGGCCTGGGACGTCACGCTTCCACCGGCCGGCTCTGGCGCGAATCTCGTCGAGATTCTCAAGCGCTGCAGAAGCGGCCAGATCCGCGCCCTCTATGTCATCGGAGAAAATCCGCTCGCCACGTTACCCGCATCGATGGAAGTTCGCGCCGCGTTGGACCGGCTGGAGCTGCTCGTTGTCCAGGATCCGTTCCTGACCGAGACTGCGCGGATGGCGCATGCGGTGTTGCCGGCTTGTACCTCTGCAGAAAAGGACGGCACCTTCACGAATCTGGAAGGCCGAGTTCTGCGCGTCCGTGAGGCCATCGATCCCCTCGGGGAAAGTTTGCCGGACTGGCACATCATGACGGCCCTGGCCAACGCGCTGGGCTGTCAATGGGAATACGAGTCTCCGAACGGTATTCAAGCCGAGATCATGAAGTTGCTGCCCGGGTATTACAACCTGGGACAGCCGCGCAAGGTTGTTCCGACGGTGGACCGCTATCTCTCCAACGGCTACGCCGCCGATGTGGCGGCGCGCTATCGAGCCCCTGCTCCATCAGACTCCAAGAATCGGCGACCCTTCGCGTTGTTGATGGGACAGGTCTTGTATCATTCCGGTAAGCTGTCCACCGAAGCTCCAGGGCTCATTACAATCGCCCCCAATACCGGGCGGCTTAGAATGAACCCTCAAGATATGGAGCAGCTTGCAGTGGGTGAGGGGGCAGCGGTGCGTCTCACGTCGGATCTCGGTTCGATGCAATTGGCGGTGCAGCCCGATCAGTCCGTCGCGCCACAGACCTGCTTCTTCCCGGAGCATTTCAACGAGCCGCCGGTGAAAGACTTGATGTCGGTCCAGGTCGATCCGACGACCGGAGTTCCCTCGTTCAAGCAGACCCGCGTGACGATCGAAAAGGCATAAGAGGAAGCAGATAACGAACATGAGTGTCGCCACACTGACAAAGCAAATCCTCCAGGCTGCCTTGTTCTATGAGATTTGGGACGCCATGAAGGTCACGTTCAAGCATATGTTCCACAAACCTATCACGTTCCAGTATCCACGGGAGCAGCGAACCCTTCCCGACACCCACCGAGGAGCACTCGCACTCTTACGCTACGACGATCACCAGGAACGTTGTGTCGGCTGCGATCTCTGCGAAGCCGCTTGCCCATCCCGCTGCATCAAGGTCATCAGCCTGGAAGATCCGGCGCGTCCGTTGCAGCGATTCGCCAGCGAGTTTTACATCGACATTACGAAATGCGTCTTTTGCGGCTACTGTGTCGAGGCCTGTCCCGTCAACGCGCTGGCGATGACGAAGATGTACGAGTTCTCAACCCACGATAAGCGCACTTTGCTGTTCGACAAGAAGCGGCTGTACGAAATCGGTGAGCGCCATCTCGACGATGCGAAGAAATACTTGTACGCGCACAACCAGGAACAGAACGTTGAGGAAAGCCGGGAATATCGGTACTACTTCCCGCAATCGGTACTCAAGTCGACCCAACCACCACCCAAGCATCTGAGCTAAGCCATCGATGGTATCGATCTTTTTTGCCTATTTCGCATTGGCCAGTATTGCTGCGGGCGTCTTGACGGTCTCGCTCAAGCACCCGGTGCATTGCGGTCTGGCGCTTCTGGCCTTGTTGGTCCATGTTTCAGGACTCTTCATTCTCCTCAACGCCGAGTTCCTTTGGGCCGTACAGATCATCGTCTATGCCGGTGCGATCCTCGTTTTGTATCTCTTCGTGCTGATGCTCATGAACTTGAAGACCGACGACCGCTACCTCCATTCCTCCTACCTGTACTTTCTGGCTCCAGCAGTCATTGGATCATTGTATGTGCTGGCACTCCTGGTCCGTTCACCATTCGGGGGTGCAAAGGGCGATGCGCCGACCGAGGCGATACTTGAGGCCGGAGGTACCCACGCGGTCGGGATCAAGATGTTCAGCGAGTATCTGTTGCAGTTCGAAATCGTCGGGGTGTTCCTGCTGGGCGCCGTCATCGGAGCGATCGTGCTCGCAAAAACTCCGAAACAGGCCAGCAAAGAACGTAAGACGTAAGGATCAGGCGTGAAGGGACGAGTGACAGCAGAAAAGACAAGAGTTCGTGCGCCTCACGCCTCACACCTCATGCCTCACGGGTCACTATGATTCCACTCAACGCCTATGTCGCCGTCAGCGCCGTGCTCTTTATCACCGGCCTGCTTGGCGTATTGATCAGACGGAACTTCATCATCGTGCTGATGTCTGTCGAGATCATGTTGAACGCGGCGAACATTAATCTCATCGCCTTCTCCCATTCCCTGGAATCTATGGCGGGTCAACTCGTGGCACTCTTTATCATCGCCATTGCCGCCGGGGAAGCGGCGATCGGGCTGGCCATCATCATCGTCGTGTTCCGTGGAAAGATCTCCACGAACGTGGACGAGATGAACTTCTTAAAGTGGTAACGTGACGGATCTGCTCATCAAGCTCATTCCGCTGTTTCCCTTACTGGCCGTGATCCTGAACGGGTTCTTCGGCAGGCGGTATTCCCACGATGTCGCGCACCGGCTTGCGTGGGGATCGGTGGGACTGTCGTTTCTCTGCACGATCGGCGTGTTTGCAGACATCCTACAGACCGGTATGCCCCATGAAGTCGTCGTCTATCAATGGATTTTCGGCGGCGACCTCACCGTCAACTTCGCCTACCTTGTCGATCCTCTCACATGCATGATGCTGCTCGTCGTCACGGGGGTCGGGCTCCTGATCCACGTCTACTCCGTCGGCTACATGCATGGGGAAAGCGGATTCACGCGATTCTTCACCTACATGAACCTGTTCATGGTCTCTATGTTGCTCCTCGTCATGGGGAACAACTATGTGGTGCTCTTCATCGGTTGGGAAGGGGTGGGGCTCTGTTCCTATCTGCTGATCGGCTATTACTATGACAAGGTCTCCGCTGCGAAGGCCGCCTCGAAAGCCTTTGTGGTGAACCGCATCGGCGACGCGGGATTCCTGTTGGCCATCTTTCTCATCTTTGTCAATTTCAAGACGCTCGACTATACGAAAGTCTTTGCCCAGGTCGGCCAGCTCTCGCCGGAGATGGCCACCGCGATTGCGCTCTGCCTCCTCGTTGGAGCAGTCGGCAAATCGGCTCAACTCCCTCTCTACACCTGGCTTCCGGATGCAATGGAAGGTCCGACTCCCGTCAGTGCGCTCATTCATGCAGCAACGATGGTGACGGCCGGGGTCTACATGATCGTGCGGAATCATGCCATTTTCGATTTGTCGCCGACGGCCATGACGATCGTCGGCGTTACCGGCGGACTTACGGCGTTGTTCGCCGCGACCATCGGCCTCGTGCAAACGGATATCAAGCGCGTCTTGGCCTATTCGACGGTGAGCCAGCTCGGGTACATGTTTCTCGGGTGCGGGATTGGGGCCTATACGGCTGCCATCTTCCACCTCATGACCCATGCCTTCTTCAAGGCTCTTTTGTTTCTCACAGCCGGATCGGTGATCCACGCGCTTTCGGGCGAGCAAGACATTCGAAAGATGGGAGGCCTCAGCGGGAAAATCCCATGGACCTATCGGCTGTTTCTGATCGGCACGATCGCCATTGCGGGCATTCCGCCGTTGGCAGGCTTCTGGAGCAAAGATGAAATCCTGGCCCATGCCTTCACGCAGCACCACTATTTTCTGTATGGCATGGCCGCTATCGGCGCGCTCTTGACCTCCTTCTACATGTTCCGTCTGATCTATCTGACATTTTTCGGCACCTCTCGCATGGACCATCAGACGGAGGAACATGTCCATGAGTCTCCGATGGTGATGGTCGGTCCACTCATGGTGTTAGGTGTGCTGTCCATTCTCGGTGGGTTTCTGGGGTTTCCCCCTGAACAAGGCTGGCTCCATCAATTTCTTGCGCCGGTCTCTGGCACGGGAGAGGAGCATGAGGCGAGCACGGGACTCGTACTCATGCTCATGATGATTGCCACTGGGATTGCGTTGCTAGGCTGGGGCCTCGCGCATTATTTTTATAGCGTAAATCTCTCGGCGCCAGATCGCCTGGCCGCACAGTTTCAGGCGGGCTACAGGATCTTGCTCAACAAGTACTATGTCGATGAACTCTACGACCTGGTATGGGTGGAGCCGGCCAAGAAATTGGGGCTGCTGCTCGATTGGTTCGACCGGACCGTGATCGATGGCCTTGTGCACGGCGTCGCGCAGCTGGCCGGATTGGCTGCGGCCGGTTCGACATGGGCGGAGAAATACGTGATCTACGGCGGTCTCAACGTGATCGGATACGGCAACCATCTCGCCGCCCGCCAATGGCGGAGATTGCAGAGTGGGATGGTGCATCATTATGCCGCCATCATTGTGGCTGGGCTCTTTCTGCTGGGGGTCGTGATTCAGCTCATCATGCAACTGTAAAGCACTGCGATGTTAGAAGAACTGGCGTCAACGTTTCCGATTCTCACCTGCATTCTTTTTCTTCCCGTCATCGGGGCTGCCGTTCTATGGCTGCTCGACGACGAGGACAAGGTCAGGATCTCTGCTTTGGCAATTGCGCTCGTGGAATTGGTCCTCTGCATATTCGTACTCATTCGATTCATTCCCGAATCAGCCGCCATGCAGTTTTCTGAACATGTGCCGTGGATTCCCGCCCTCGGGATCAGTTACCACCTTGCGGTCGATGGGATTAGCGTCCTCTTCGTTGGACTCACCGCATTCCTTTCGGTCCTCATCATCATCTATTCCTGGGATACCGTCCGACATCAAGTGAAGCTCTATATGATGGCGCTCCTTGCCCTCGAGACGACCATGCTGGGTGTCTTTCTCTCTATCGACTTGATACTCTTTTTTGTCTTTTGGGAACTCATGCTCATCCCCAGTTACTTTCTGATCAAGCTCTGGGGCGGAGGAGCGGAGCGGCATTACGCTGCGCTGAAATTCGTGCTCTACACCTTGCTTGGCAGTGTCTTCATGTTGGTGGGCATCGCCCTCTTGGACATCAATTATCACCAATGGGCGACGCTGCGACATATGGAGCAGACCTACTCGTTTGACTTGTTGGAACTGCTCTCCGTTCCGATCCCGCTCAGCCAACAAATCATCATTTTCTGGCTGTTGTTCCTCGGCTTCGCGTTCAAGGCTCCGGTGTTTCCCTTCCATACCTGGCTCCCGGACGCCCTCTTCGAGGGTCCGATCGGCATGGCAGTCGTGCTGGGCGGATTAAAGCTCGGGACATTCGGCTTCATCCGGTTCAGCATTCCGTTGCTTCCGGACGCATCGAAAAGCCAGACCGTCGTTTCGATCATCATGGCGCTGGGATTGGCGGCGATTCTCTATGGGGCCGTCATGGCGCTGGTCCAGCAAGATTTACGCCGCCTCCTCGCCTTCAGCAGCATCAGCCATCTTGGCTTTGTGGTGATCGGCCTGTTCGCACTAAATTTTCAGGGGCTTCAAGGCAGCTTGCTCACCATGATCAACCTGGGATTCAGTACCGCGGGTTTGTTCTTCATTGCGGGCTTTCTCTACTCACGGCAGCAGAGCACCCAACTGGGTTCATTCGGCGGCATGGCCAAACAGACCCCCTTGATCGCATGCTTTTTCTTGTTCTTAGGTCTGGCGGGAATCGGCTTGCCCGGCACCGGCGGCTTCGTCGGTGAATTCCTCATCCTCTTGGGAACCTTCAAGGCCAATTGGATATATGGTGCGATCGCGGTCATCGGCGTGATCCTCAGCGCGGCCTACTTTCTCTGGTACTACGAGCGGTCGATGCTGGGGCCGCTTGGCAAAGCCGTCAAGGACTCCATCAGCGATCTGCATCCCCGTGAAATACTCATCGCGTCGGCCTTGTCGGTGATGATCCTCTGGATTGGCCTCTATCCCGCTCCTTTCTTGAGAATGATGAATGGATCGGTGCAGGCGTTAGTCGATCGATTGGAACGGGGGACCGTGGCGTCGATCGAGCCTAAACAGCCGGTAAGGGTGGATTGAATCGTATGGCCGACTACGCGCTGCTCTACATCCTGTTTGCCCCCTTCATGGGGGCCATCGCGCTGATCTTCGTTTCCAACAGGCACATGATGCTTGTGCGAGGGATCGCGGCAGGATCAGCGCTTGTCTCATTGCTCGCCTCACTCTATCTGTTCTACGCCTACGATCACGTGAAGGGAGGCTTCCAATTCGTCCAGCAATTCGCATGGTGTCGCCAGCTGGGCATTTCGCTTCACCTTGGCGTGGATGGGATCGGCACCCCGCTGGTGCTGGCATCGAGCATCTTGTTGTTCGCGGGTATTTTCGTCTCTTGGCACATCAAAGATCGGACGAAAGAATTCTACATCTGGCTGCTCATTCTCGCCGCCGCCACGATCGGCGTCTTCATGTCGTTGGATCTATTCTTTCTCTTTTTCTTCTACGAAATGTCCGTGATCCCCATGTATCTCCTGTTGGGCATGTGGGGAAGCCACACGAAAACATACAACGAGATGACGGACCCTGAAGGCCTCAAACTGCGGGATTCGGTTGGATTCATCCTCAACTTCGGGTCCAACAGTAAAGAGTACGCCGCGATGAAACTGGTGCTCTTTCTCTCGGCCTTTGCCGTCGCGGCGCTGATGGGTATCTTGCTGATCTATAAATACGCAGGTCTCAATACCTTCGACATTCTGGTTCTGCGTGAACAGGCCAAGCTGATGAACATCCCGGTCTTGGGCACGACACTGGACAAGATCATTTGGCTTCTGGTTTTTATCGGCTTTGCCGCGATTGCGCCGCTGTGGCCGCTGCACTCCTGGTCTCCTGTGGGCCACGCAGCCGCGCCAGCCGCCACGAGCATGTTGCATGCGGGCGTACTGATGAAGCTCGGCCACTTTTCCATTATCCGGGTGGCCTTTGAGATTTTGCCGGAGACCACCAGAGAACTTATGCCCATCGCGGCCGTACTCTGCGTGTTTAGTATCGTGTACGGCGGGCTCGTGGCGTTCTACGCCAAAGACACGAAGTATGTGATTGGATATTCCAGTTCCAGTCACATGGGTTATGTCTTTTTAGGAATGGCCGCCCTGGACTACATCAGCTTGACCGGGGCGGTGATGTATATGTTCGCCCACGCCATGGCCACGGGTATGCTCTTTGCCATGGCCGGGTGGGTCTACGATCAGACGCACAGCCGCGATATTCCCTCGCTCGGTGGGCTTTCGAATCGCATGCCGTTCATCTCCGGCTGTTTCGTGGTGGCGTGCATGGCATCGGTCGGTGTGCCCGGCACCGTGAATTTTATCGCCGAAGTGATGATCATCGTCGGCAGCTGGAATAAGTATCCGTTCCAAGTCATCGTGGCTGTGGTCGGCATCGTCTTGACCCTGGCCTACTTGTTCAAGATGATGCGCGGGCTCTTCTATGGACCCATGGACCAGAAGTACAGTCACGCGCATGACGCCGTCTCCGTAGCCGATCGTCTTCCACTCTTGATCATGATTGCCGTCAGCGTCGGGTTCTTTTTCTTCCCCATGCACCTCTACAATGTGGTGCGGTCGGGCGTCGATCCCTTGATTGCGAAGATTACCCGCGTCGTGCCGGTGGCCTCGCTCGATCGTGAAACGGTAGTCGTGAAACGTGAAACGACGACTCCGTCGGTGACATCTGATGCTCCGCTCTTGGCGAACAACCCCACAGGCGTCACGCCTTACGCCTCACGGAGCGATCGATGACCTTCGCGTTCACAATGTCTCCTTCCGATCTCCTGTTGCTGTTACCGGAGATCCTGCTCACGTCTTGGCTCTGTCTTATCCTGATCGTTGATTTCTCGTTTCCTCGTCTGCCCAACGAACAATTAGCCTATTTCAGCATTGCGGGGCTTGTCGCCACCCTGGGTTGCCTGGTCTGGTTCGATATCTCCGGCATCACCGGGACCCTCTTTGCGAACATGTTCGCGCTCGACCGGATGGCCCTGTTCTTCAAAATGTTCATCGTCGGATCGACGATCCTCGTCATTTTGGCCTCTGTCGATTTCATCCATCGATTCAAGTTCTTCCGCGGAGAGTATTATTCCCTGATCGTCATGTCGGCCCTCGGAATGATGTTCATGGCTTCCGCGAACGATCTGCTGTCGGTCTTCGTTACCCTGGAATTTTCCACCCTCGGCTTCTATATCCTCGTGGCGTATCTCCGTGAGGACACGGCTTCGAACGAAGCGGGCATTAAGTTTTTCATCCTGGGCATCTTCGCCGCAGCGCTCCTCGCCTATGGCATCAGTTTGATCTACGGAGAAACAGGCAAACTGGTGTTTTCCGATATGAAGGCGGCACAGGCCACACCAGGATTGGCCATTGGCTTCCTGCTGGTTTTCGCCGCACTAGGATTCAAAATCGGCGCCGTGCCCTTCCACTCATGGATTCCAGATACCTATCATGGATCGCCGACACCGGTGACGGCGTTCCTCTCGATCGCGCCAAAGGGAGCGGCCTTTGCCATTCTCCTGAGAATGTTCCTCGTCGCCTTGACTACCTTTAAGCCGGTCTGGGTCCTGCTGATTGTCGCGGTGTCCATCCTGTCCATGACCTACGGCAACATCGTGGCCATCGCCCAAAAGAACATGAAACGGCTCTTGGCCTATTCCGGTATTGCCCAGATCGGCAACGTGTTGATCGGTCTTGCGACTGGTACGAAGATGGGCAGCGATGCGATGCTGTTCTATCTCTTGACCTATCTGTTCGCCAATCTCGGCGCCTTTGCCATTGTCATCGCCGTCAGTGAAGCCATCGGCAGCGAGGAAGTCGAGGACTACAGCGGCTTGGGCCGACGATCACCGTTTCTCGCCTTTTCGATGCTGATTTTTCTCTTGTCTCTGGCCGGGGTGCCCCCGCTGGCCGGCTTCATCGCCAAACTATACATCTTTGTCGCGGCCATAAAAGAAGGGCTCTACGTGCTCATCACAGTCGGGCTTATCAACATCATCATTTCCCTGTACTACTACCTCATCGTCGTGAAGAAGATGTATATCAGCGAACCCCACGACCGGTCACCGCTTAAAGTATCGGGTCCGATCAAAGCGGTGGTCTACGTCTGTCTCGCCGGCACCCTCGCGATCGGCATCTATCCACAGCCCGTCACCGACTGGGTTGTCTCGGCCATCTTGGTATTTTCAAACGTGGCTGATCCAACCGCCGCCATTCCCGTTCCCTCTCCCGTCATCCCTTTCGGCGGCTAAGTCCACCGGCGACGGTTTCCTGGCAACGGACGCGCCATCTACTAAAATATTTCTTGCAGGGTCTTTCGGAGGAGGGTACAGTTTCCACGACGCTGGTTTATATCCCCACGCCCGCACACGTTTAAACCATGGAATCCGTCACGCAGGTACCTCCATCTCCGCCAGTAGCCACTCATTCGGAACCGGTTCCCGCCAGTAGTCCGGCGCCGATTCCCAAGACCGGCTGGCTCAGGGGGTGGTTCACCCATTGGTCGATCGAGCGACGCGTCCTTGCAGGGTTTGGGCTCGTCTTTACCGGTATTGTGGTCATCAGCGCCGTCTCCTACCGCAATACCGCCGTCTTGATCGAGAACAGCCTGCTCGATACCAAGAGCCACGAATTGGTACAGCTGCTCGGCTCAGTCGGAGAAGCTCTCGACGCCGCTGAAAGCGGCCATCGGCGCTATCTCGTCACCGGCGACGAGTCGTATCTCACATCCTATCGGGCCGTTGTCGAACGAATGCCCGAATACCTTCGGTACCTCAGAGGCCTGACGAACGAAGGCGTTGAACAACGGGACCGTGTGGAGACACTCGAACAGCTCATCGACGGTCAATTGAGAGTAGAGGCGGGAGCCATCGCCCAACGCAAGAAGCATGGCTATGAAGGTGTCCGCCACCTCGCACTCTCCGGAGCGGCAAAAAACGAGATCGAGGGAATTCATCGCCTGATGAATGAACTCGACTCGGCCGAACAACGAGCGATTCATACCCGCGTGATTCAATCCGCTGGAAGCACGAATAATACGATCGCCTTGCTCGGCCTCGGCGCTTTCTTGCAGTTGGTCCTTCTGGCCTCCGTGTACTTTCTGATCCATCACGATGTCACGGAGCGACGCCGCGTGGCCGCGGAGTTGCAGACCCGTGGCGAGTTGCTCGAGGCCTCCAATAAAGAATTAGAAGCGTTCAGCTATTCCGTGTCACATGACCTGCGTGCCCCGCTTCGTCATATCGATGGGTATGCGGCACTGTTGTCCAAGGTGGCCGGTGAGACGCTCAACGACAAAGCCCGCCGCTATCTGCAAACGATTTCAGGCTCCGCGAAGCAGATGGGACAACTGATCGACGACCTGCTCGTCTTTTCCCGCATGGGCCGCCAGGATATGCTCCGCACGACGGTCAATCTGGATCAACTCGTCAAGACCGTCCTTCACGATTTACGTCTTGACTTGCAAGGGCGGACAATCTCCTGGACAATGCACCCACTACCTAACGTATCGGGAGATCCGGCCATGTTGCGCCAAGTGTTCGTGAATCTGATCTCCAATGCGCTGAAATTTACAGCCACGAGACCGGAGACCAAGATCGAGATCGGCGCCGTCATGCGAAACTCCGTTGAGGTCGAGGTGTTTGTGCGTGATAATGGGGTGGGGTTCGACATGCAGTATGTGGACAAGTTATTCGGAGTATTTCAACGCCTCCATCGGAGCGATGAGTTTGAAGGCACCGGCATCGGTCTCGCCAATGTACGCCGAATCATTCATCGGCATGGGGGGCGGACTTGGGCCGAAGGGGCGCTGGATCAAGGGGCCACCTTCTACTTTTCGCTCCCACTCGCGAGGTCTCTGAGATGACCACGGTCAAGCCCATCCTGCTTGCTGAAGATAACCCGCGTGACGCTGAGCTTGCGCTGGCCGCCATGGAGGAGCAGCACATTGCCGACAAAGTAGTGGTCTGTCATGACGGAGCTGAAGTCCTCGACTACCTCTATTGCCGCGGAATCTTTGCCTCCCGCCAGCAGGGCAATCCCGTGGTCGTATTCCTGGATCTCAAGATGCCCAAGGTCGACGGACTCGAGGTCTTGAGGATGATTAAGAGCGACGTCAATCTGAAACCGATTCCCGTCGTCATGCTCACGTCTTCGCGCGAGGAGCGCGATTTAGCCCAAAGCTATGCGTTGGGCGCCAATGCCTACGTGGTAAAGCCGGTTGAGTTTCAGCAGTTCATCGCAGCCGTGAAAGAACTTGGTGTATTTTGGGGCGTCATCAATGAGCCGCCCCCTGAATGTTCTGACCCGAACGAGTAGTCTCTCCACAAAGGATCTGTGAAAACCCCACTCCGCCTACTGCACCTCGAGGACAATCCAATCGACGCGGAACTCATTACAACCACCTTGATCGAGGGCGGGATCCCCTGCCAGTCGCAACTCGTCGTCACACAGAAGGCATTTGTGGCGGCTCTCAAGGAGGGCCGGATGGATCTGATCCTGGCGGACTATTCGATCCCGGGGTTCGACGGGATGACGGCGCTCACCTTGGCACGTCAGCACTGTCCTGATGTGCCATTCCTTTTTGTCTCCGCCACCATCGGAGAGGAACTGGCTATCGATGCCATGCATCAAGGCGCGACGGATTATGTACTCAAGCAACGGCTCGGACGATTGGTGCCTTCGGTCCAGCGCGCACTACGTGAACTTGATAACCAAGTCGAACGGAAGCGGGCAGAAGAGGCTCTTCGGCAGAGCGAGAAACAGTTTAGGCAGTCCCAGAAGATGGAAGCGGTGGGCCGGTTGGCCGGAGGGATTGCGCATGACTTCAATAATATCCTGACCGTCATCATGGGCTACAGTCAAGTCCTCTTGACAGAACTTGGCCCGAAACACCCCCTTCGCGGAAAGATCCAAGAAACACTGAAGGCCGGCGAACGGGCCGCGACGTTGATTCGGCAACTGCTCACGTTCAGTAGCAAACAATCACTGGACCCGAAAATTCTGTCGATCAATACCGCGGTCATGAGTCTGGAAACCATGCTGCGCCGCCTCATCGGCGACGACATCCGGCTCGTCAGTAAACTCGATCAGACGAATGGGCGGCTGCGCGCCGATCAGGCAAAACTTGAGCAGGTTCTGGTCAATCTTGTCGTCAACGCGCGGGATGCCATGCCGAAGGGTGGAACGCTCACGATCGAAACGGCTCAGGTCGAATTGACCCGTAGTCCGGTCTACTATCGCACCCCGTTACTACCTGGCCCCTATGTCCGGTTGGCCGTCAGCGATACCGGCTGTGGCATGGATCGCAAGACCCAATCCCATATCTTTGAACCATTCTTCACCACAAAGGAAGAGGGGAAGGGCAGCGGTCTGGGCCTCTCCACGGTATTTGGAATTGTCACACAATGCGGTGGCGCCATCGACGTCACCAGCCGGGTAGGCCAGGGTACGCGCTTCGATCTGTATTTTCCGAGAGTCGAGCTCGAGGTCATCCCCACCGCGCCGACCCAGCCCTTGGGACAGCCTCAGAGAGGCACGGAAACGATTCTTTTGGCGGAAGATGAACCGAGTATACGGGTGCTCGTGCGAGACGAACTGCGGAAGTTGGGCTATCGGGTCCTAGAAGCCAAAAACGGAATCGAAGCCTGCTTGCTGGCGACGCAACAAGCAGGATCGTTTCAGCTTCTCCTGACCGACGTCGTTATGCCTGGCATGGCTGGCCGGGAACTGGCGCAGCATCTCTCCGTCATCAATCCGGATTTACGAACCCTGTTCATGTCGGGGTATATGGACGATGTCGGTATCATGGCTGGGCTAGAAGAGGGGACGAGCAGTTTCTTGCAAAAGCCCTTCACTCCTGAGGTGCTTGCCCAGGCAGTCCGCAATCTGCTCGATGTCAACGTACCATTGAACAGAGCTAGCGCCTCCGCATCGACACCTTCGAAAGCCCCGCGCTGACCATGCGAGACTCGCATCGAATTCGATGCCCTTCCCCCTCGAACGATTTGAGTCTCCGCATCGGTTCTCACCCTATTCGATCCAGAGACACGATGATGCAGGACAACTGCTTCCACCGGTCTCTATCTCTCACCCCTGCCGTCAGATTTCTCCTGGGTATTATCTTCGTCATGTTCAGCGGGCCTTTGACGACAACGGCTCAGACCCTCACGGGGGATCAACTCGGAAATGGTTTATCCATTTCGGTCTGGAATCCTCACACGCAGTGCCCAGACGTCGCACCGTTGGTTGCCGTCGAAATCGATCCCGATCGCTATCGCTTTACTGTGCACTATTACCAGCAAGATGGTTTCTCGGACCCGCTCGATATTCATCAATGGCAAGAACGAACCGGACATGATCTGGTATTCAATGCCGGGCTCTTCCGAGAAAATTATGCGTATCTTGGGCTGCTCTATGGAAACGGCCGCTCGCTGGGGAGTAAGCGGCATGCGACCTGGCTGGGATTGTTTGTGGCAGAACCGGCGGAGGATCGTTCACGACGCGCGCGGATTTTGGATTTGACCTTTGACACCTTCGACGAGCAGCACGTTCCTTATCGAGAAGTTGCGCAATCGCTCATGCTCCTTGACCGGACCGGGAAAATCCGTGTGCGCCAAACTGGGAAACGCGCGCATCAGACCCTCGTCGCAGAACACAGCAATGGACATCTTCTCGTTCTCAAGACCACGGAAGTGGTGTCACTCCATGCCCTTGGAGAATGTCTGCGGGACGCCTTTCCCTCCCTACGCCAAGTCATGGCCATGGATGGAGGATCCTCTTCCGACATCGCCGTCAGCCCCTCGCTCCAGCAGGCCATGACTAAAATGGCCGGGCTACATAGCTGGATACCTTTGTTAGAAGACAGCATCATAACCCATATTGGACTTCCAGCTGTAATCGGAATCAGCCCACGCCAGGGAAAAGCCGGGGCTAAGGCCGTAGACAAATGAGTCTGTCGAGATGGACGCTCTGCGACTGGGTGCAGACTCAACGGAACTTGAATCAATCCGACTATGTGCGGGAACGGCTCTGCCACGAACTGCGCGAGACTCTGAATACTTTGGCGGAAGTTATGAGTTATGCTAGTCTATCAACCGACTGGTTATATCTGAGACCAGAATAACTGAACGGTCCAGGGAGGCGCCATGATGACTCGTCCGACTCCGTCCCAAACAAGCTTCGCGACCACGGTCATTCGCAACATGCCCATACGACAACGGATCGACTGGTTGATGGATCATGCTCACCGCCATTCCATGGATTTTCAAAGTTCAGAATCCTATATGTCGCGCAGCCTCTACACCGCACAGCACCCAACCGCCGTTGTGGCGTTGAATTGCATGGATGGACGCATCAACGTCTCTGTGGCCACTAACACGCCGACCGGCATTGTTCTGCCAATACGGAATCTCGGCGGCCGCTTCAGTCTGGGCTGGCCATACTTCGGGGAAGTACTTGCAGGACATCTGCGGAATATGGTCGGACAGGGGCGCCGCACGCTGATGCTCATCACGTACCATTACTCCAAGGGCGACTCTCATCGCGGCTGTGCCGGGTTTGGTTACGACACCGACGCTGCTCGCAGTCATATGTTTGCGATCAAACGACAGGTGGAGGCGGCTTTCGGCAGTGGTCACAGCGTGGTGTATCCTCTGGTGTGCGGCTTTGAGACCGACGAAGATGCCCTTGTGCTCCATGGTGTCGGCGACGAGGTTCTGGACCTGTCCGCCATCTCCCCTACAACCCAGGTCTCCCTGCCAGCAGTACTGGCGCGGCTCTACCCAGGCATGCCTGATCAGATTCGCCAAGATCTATTGCCGCTCGTGCAGGGAAACATCTCTCACATCGCAGGAGTCAGGCAAAGCCCCCGCGAACTCGAAAGCGAGCATGTAGAGCATCACGAATGGATGCTTGGCATCGGGCGCGGATTCGACTGGTTACATATGCCCAACCTGGCGCTTATCATTGGTCCCTACAGTCCCGACCTCGCCGAGCCCATTCGCAAGGCCGCTGGTGTAATCGAGGCGAACATGAAAAAGCAACGTATCCCCGATGACGGCTTTCTCCTGTTCGTTGCATCGCCCTACCACGAAATCGGTGCTGACCGTGCTCTTGCCGAAGTGAAGACCAGCTTCTTGTCTGAATTTGCCTCAGGGATCATCCGTGCCGAATATCCCTACCTGAAGGACAAGATGCATGTGCGCAACGTTGTCATGTCCTGGCAGTCGCGAGAGATTGAGGTGATTGATCCCTACGCAGCCTGGTGACGATAGACACATCGAGGCGCAACATAATACGGTTCTGACCGCTTCACCTACTTTGATGTCGAGCGCATTCCACCTTCCCATCTGCAGAGTTTTCGCGTCTCGTTCGAGACGTGGACGAGGCCCGTGCGCTCAACGCGCAGGAACGGTGCAGTCTTCTACCACTGGCCCCGAAGGGGGCATCACCCGCTCTCTCGCGTCGTCATATGGAACGGCGTTCCGTCGACTTCAGCCAATCAAAGCCCTGTAGGGCGCGGCCGAGGTCAAGGATGAGCGAAGATCAGACTCTTTCAGTGGCGTCCCGATTCAACCGGATAGCCTGCTGCAAGCCAGGCATTCATGCTGCCGGTGACGTTATAGACATGACGATAGCCCAAATCGGCGAGCGTTTCTGCCGCAATGTTGCTTCGATGGCCGGACTGGCAATAGACCACCAGATGGTCTTCCAGTTGGGCTCCAATCTCCCGATGCCGAGCTTGAATTTCCCTGAACTCAATGTTCAGGTCGGTTCCAGGAATGAATCCTGTCGCATGTTCTTCCGCAGATCGGACATCGATCAGGATGAAACCCTTCTGCGGCATCGAAGGCGCCTTAGTCAATCCAGCCCGCAACTGCTGGACTGTGAGCAAGTAGGAATGATGGGCTGCCACACCGCTGATCGAGATCGCAGACAGCAGAAACAGACCGAGAACTACGGCGACAATACGCAAGGTCATGGTTGGCTCCTTTCAACAAAAAATAGAGCAGTGAGTCGTTCGACACGGATTACTCTCATGAGTATGATAGGGACCGTATGAAGACTTGGTCAAGCCTCTCCGTCCTCGTCGTTGTCGCCTTGGCCGGCTGTGGAG
>JBDSDL010000222.1:0-18632 GCA_039920585.1 Nitrospiraceae bacterium
TGGTCAACATACTGTTTCAAGTATGCCTCGCTCCCTCACGGCTCCGCGCATCAGTCTCGCGACGCGGCTCAGCGATTTCGCGACGAACCGTCATGAATATTGCGGGCTAGACTCAGTCAGTTTCCGCCTTCCTTCCTAGGAGCCTGTCGGACATTGACCTTTCTACTGCTGCGAACGATCCGCAACCATCTGCGTCGTTCACGGCAAGAAAAAATCCTCAACGTATTCCAACGAATACGCCTCCGGTTTTTCCAGGCCTGCGGCCTTGCATCTGTCGCACCTCCTTCGTCTCGTCACGAAGGCAATGTCGGACAGGCTCCTGGCCAGTCTCGATGGGCACCCCGTTCCTCCGGCGAATTGCACTCAGGGCTCTGCCACCCCGGCAAAGGAAGTCGTCTGCAACTATAAAAATAGAAAGGTGACAGGCCGCTTACAAGCCTGTCACCTTAACGCTTCGCCTGTTCAGTGCCCTGCTACGTAACGTTGCATCTAAAGTGATCGATACTTGGCAGGAGGAGAATGTATCCGTCAGCTTCCCGGCGGCTCACCCCGCGGGGATTTCAATATGCGGTTACGGTACCTGCCCTGTCACGCGCGTCTCACAAAGGAACCATTCTTGCCTCGCCGGCGGAAATCACCGTTGCATTTTTGAGTTGACCGGTCTATACACGCGACCCATGAATGCGAGCAGATGGAAGAGATCAAACGTCATTTTTGGGAGTTTACGCAAGGCGCCTCGGGTGAGCGAAGATCCGCACGGCCACGGAGGCCTTGCGATCAAGGCCTATATCATCGAGCTGGTGGAGGCGCACTGGGCGGAGATGGAGAAGAAGGGAGTTCTGCCGAAGGGGAAGTAAAGAGTCGCGATGCTGAAGAAAGCGGAAGAAGAAAAACACCGTCACGACGCTTTATGTCATCTTTGCATCGCCAGCATCGTTCTGGACCCAATCAACAACCAGGTTCAAAGGACAGGCGGCCAGATGAGAGATCCTCACGGATCTTGAGGATCAGCTGTAGCAATTCTGCATGAGACTTCTCAGAGCGTTTCAACGGATTTCTTGACAATTTCGTCGTTCCAGGATTCCATACCGGCATGATTCCTCGCTCATGAGGGGACAGGTTAACTCCAGAGATAAAGGAAAGGGAAAACATGAGACGCATATGTTCTGTGATCCGATGGTCTGCTGTGGCAGTGACGCTACTCTGCTGGACTGTATTGAGTCTCCCGGTCCAGGCGGAGATGTATGTGGCAGGACAACTGGGTGTGAGTTTTCCCCAAAAGCTGTTAGGCGTGCAGTGGGACGCAGGGGGGAACACACTCAGTGGGAATAACCTCTCCCTCGACAATTCCGTGATGTACGGTGCCAAAGTGGGATACTATTTTGACTCGCTGAAGTGGCTCGGCATCGAAACCGAAGTATTCAATTCTACGCCTCATGTGAAGCAGCAAAATGTGACGATAGGAGGCATCGGCCTTGGGACCGTACCCGGAATGAATCTCAGGGTCTTGACCTGGGCTCCCCTGAACATCGTGGTCAGGCATCAAATGGGAGCCTTCGAACCCTACGTTGGAGTGGGGGCTGCGGTGTTCTTTTCCCGCCTTTCGAATAGCTCGAATAGTTCGAGCACGGATGTAGGACTAAATGCTCAGCTCGGATTGAGGTACCGGATGACGACACACCTAGCGTTCTTTGGAGAGTACAAGTTCAATCACGCCGACAATATCAGCTACGATAATGTGGGAGGCGTTGGGCTAGGCCTAACAGCAGACTATAACGCGCATAACCTCCTCTTCGGCGTCGGCTACCATTTTTAATCGCTCGTTAGATCCCGAAACGGCTCTCGCCAGCAGAACACGCCTCTTTTTGTCTTCCGAGGACAAAAACTGCTCAGAGTCTGGAGCGCATTGACCTATAGGGAGGTCACGTCGGGGAACCTGTTTATTTCACAATGAAGCAGACACCACAGGTTCAACATAAATGGACCGACGAACTCCACAAGAAAGCGGCCCGCGCTAACTGCGCTACGAGGGCGGAAAGAGACGGGAATTCGACAAGCATCCCTTCAGAGGCGTTGAGCAATTCCCCCAGAGACCCTCCCTCGCCTACATCAGGAGCATACTTCTGAGATACTAAGGAGTGTACTTCTGAGATACTACTTTTTTTCGGTCCTGCGGAGCCCACGGTCATCGGTATCCTTTTCGCATGAGGTACGATGAGGAAACGGGCCGTGTCAAGGCCCGCACCAAGAGATCGGTGGAAGAAATCATCGTGCAAATGACAGGACAACGGGAAACACGAGGGTATCCGCAATCGAGGGGAAATTTAGCCTTAACCGGTTGAGAGTCTGGGCGTCCTTCAGACACCCAAAGCCAAGCCCTGCTCCCCTCGGCTGATGGTGGTACCGGCCATTACGGACGAGGAAGTCGAGACTGAGGCTCTTGCTCCTACCATAGGAATGTTGAATGGAATACGGCTAGCTCTCACGTTGTGGAGTGTCATCGGCGTCATCATCCTATTGATTAATGAACTTCTAGCTTTTTAGGTCAAACCGTTCAGCTCACATCCTTTCCCGCCACCAGGTCTCTCGCAAGTCCCGGCACAGGCCTTCATCTGACCTCGCTCGCATTGGCATCAGGAATGCAGAGCCAAGTGATTGATCTCCTGTATTGGCGCGGGGATTATCGCAATTTGTAAACCGCAGGTTGGTCAAGTAATCCTTCCCGCTGCGAGTGTCAGCGCAATCCCCTATTTCACTTTCAAGAGTAGCCTAGTTGATCCTCGATTGCGCGCGTCGAACGAGGGCCTTCCGATTCTCTGTACCTCTCTTTAAGGGAGTGGCCAAGGCTGCCCTTTACTGCGCGCATCGAGCGACCACTGTTTCATCGTGGGGGCTCTGCGAGCAAGAAGGGCACCTGGCCGCTCCCTTCTTCTAGTTTTCTCCTCTGCCAGGTGTTAAAACATATCTCCGATACCTCATCTGGTGCCTTGAACAATAGAAGGAATGTCTATGTCTTTGCCGATTGAGAAGTCGTCGTCCGATGAATTGGCGCGAGAAGTGGCGCGGCGGCGCACGTTTGCCATTATTTCGCACCCGGACGCAGGAAAAACCACCCTGACTGAGAAGCTCCTCCTCTACGCCGGCGCAGTCCACCTCGCCGGAGCGGTGCATGCGCGGTCGCATCAGCGTGCGTCGAAGTCTGACTGGATGGAGCTGGAGCAGGCGCGCGGGATTTCGATCACCTCCACCGCACTGCAGTTCGATTATGAAGGTGTGCGGGTGAACCTGCTCGATACGCCGGGCCACCAAGATTTCAGTGAAGACACCTACCGCACCCTCATGGCGGTGGATAGCGCGGTCATGGTGCTCGACTGTGCCAAAGGCATCGAGCCTCAGACCAAGAAACTCTTTGCCGTCTGTCGCAAACGCAATATCCCGATCATGACCTTCGTCAATAAGATGGATCTGCCGGGGCGCCATCCATACGAACTGCTTGAAGAGATCGAGCAAACCTTAGGCATGACGGCGGTGCCGTTCAATTGGCCCATCGGGGAAGGGTCCGGCTTTCAAGGGCTGTACGACCTTCAGGAACCTCAAATCCTATTTTTTCAACGGACGCTGCATAACCAGCGCCGTGCGCCGATGAGAGTCGAAACGTTCCCTCACCCAAGCCTGGCTGAGACGCTTGGAGAGGCCTATGGTCCACTACAAGAAGAGATCGCCCTGTTGACCGGCGCCGGTACCAAATTCGAGCGCGACCGTTTTCTCGCCGGCCAACTCACGCCGGTCTACTTCGGGAGCGCTCTCACCAACTTCGGCGTCGAACCTTTTCTGAACGGCTTCCTCCAACTCGCTCCTCCGCCGGGACCACGCATAAGTTCGGAGGGACCGGTACAACCGACGGACCATCAGTTCTCCGGCTTCGTGTTCAAGATTCAGGCGAATATGGACCCACAACACCGTGATAGGATGGCGTTTTTACGTATTGTGTCTGGGCGCTTCGAGAAGGATATGATGGTCCACCATGCGCGGCTGGACAGGAAGATTCGGATGACGCGACCGCACCGGCTCTTCGGCCGCGATCGGGAGACAATAGAAGAAGCCTACCCTGGTGATGTCGTCGGGCTCGTGAACCCTGGTCTATTTGCAATCGGCGACACCCTCTGCTCCGGCAGTCCCCGCTCCTTCGATGCGATCCCGCAATTTCCCCCGGAATGTTTCGGCGTGCTTCGAAGTCAGGACCTCACGAAGCAGAAACAGTTTCAAAAGGGACTCCAGCAGCTCGAAGAAGAAGGAGTCATGCAGGTGTTCTATTCACCCGATCATGTGCGGCGGGAGCCGGTCTTAGCCGCCGTAGGCGAACTCCAATTCGATGTCGTGGCCTCGCGGCTTGAAACTGAGTATGGGGTCAAGACCCTTGTCGAGCGGATGCCCTTTGTCTTGGCCCGCTGGGTGAGCGGCGATCCCGACGCGATCGCCCGCATCTACTGGCCGCAGGACACGCGCCGGCTCGTGGACAAGAATGGCCGGATGGTCATGCTCTTCGACTCAGAACGGCTGCTCGCCTACTGCATGAAGGAATATGCCTCCCTCAAGTTTCAGTTGCGGGAAGAAATCGAGCAAACAGGAACCTAACCCGTACAACCAACCCGCCGCTCACCCTCCTCCGCGACACATCGATATGCGGCCCGATCCTGCTTCATGTCGTTCGCCCCGCATCGCATACTGAGTTAATCTGGTTCAATTCGTTGCTTTGGTTTGTCTGCTTAATCTGGTTGGTCTGATTCAACCAAACAAACAGACCAGAGCGACCAGCCAATCTTCACGCCTGTCTTTTCTTTTCACTGTCGTAATTGTAGGCCCATGACTGCAGTGCCTATCCTCGGAGAAACGCTAAGATCGCCTAGCGATCTGCCATAATCGCCTACAGTCTCCTTGCATCCACCATTGATCTTCCTCTCTCCACTGCTGATTTTTCAGGTTTTTGTGTTTACCAGTCTCTTCCTGCAACGGCACACACTTTTCTTAGGTACTAAAGTGACGGGGTGAATGGCTTACCTCGTCCATCTCTCCCCCGGTAGCCCGGTCAGTTGGGCAATCCGACATAGACTCTCGCACGTGAGAAATTGGTTTCTATGGGAAAGGTGTGCCTGCTGCCGGGGAGAACATAATAGGAGTATCCGAATAAACCTAGTACAAAAAATTACGTGTGTTCTTGTGTTGTGGTCTAGTACTGCGTGGGGTGCCACGTTGACGTGGACCCCGAACAGTGAACCGGACCTGGCAGGATATCGCGTGTATCAATGCAGTCTGCTACCCTGCACGCTATCATCTGGCCGGGCGTTTTCTCTCGCCAAGTTGGGAAAAATGACCAGTTTCAATATAGCGACACCGGCAGTGACTAAGTATTACTTTATTACGGCCTACGATTCGGCTAACCACGAGTCGGACGAGAGCAATCTCGCAACCTATACACCAGATGGCTCTCCGCCGCCCCCAGCCCGCCGGCTCCTGGTGGCTTGATGATCATTTTCGTACAGTAAAACCGGCTGGGTGCCGGGAGCAGGAATGTGTTGTCAGCAGGGCGACCGAGCGGAGCGAATGAGTGTTCACGATCCGGCGTTCGAAGTTTTCGGAACATAGAATCACAAACTTTGGATCGAACCTTTCCCGCGAGTTTCGTATCGCTGGCGCGGGCTATGCTGTTCGATTCACGCCCTGCCGCCGTCAAAGCCTGAGTCCCACCACTTTTCCAACAGGGCAATACGGCGTGCCAGTTGCGCGACGGTTGCCTGATCGACCCGGCCCCCGGTTCGCTTGATGAGTTCCGCATTGAGTCGGCGATGATCGACACCTGCCTTCCTCGCTACGGCGCCGACGAGGGTCCGGTGCTGGTCTCGCAATTCGTTCTTCTTGTCATGGAGCGGCACTGACGGCGCTACTCCACCTTTGCCCTCGCCGGATAATTCCGTCTCTTCTCCCCCAATCAGGGCATCCATTCTGGCCACCCCATACAAGGGCATGTACTCTTTCAGCGAGGTAGCGGCCGTACCGAACAACGTGCGCTGCACGGAGGGCATAATTTCTTCCAACACATGGTCGCGTTCAGCCTTAATCCGTTTCGCATAGTGGACGAGAGTGGCGTCCTTCGGCAGATACAGCCACGCCCGTTGCGGCTTCGGCAATCCCTCTTGCATCCGGACGAATCGCCCGACGACTTGGCGGAAATACATCTCGGTCAGAACGTTCGTGGCATAGACACCGACTCGGAGCCTCGGAATATCGACGCCTTCGCTTACCATGTTCACCGCGACGAGCCATTGCTGGGTCTTATGCTGTGCGAACACAGCTATCGTCTTCGACGCCGACGGATCGTCCGATATGGCCACATGCGCGCGGCATCCGGTAACATGCCTCACCAGTTCTGCTACCTGCCTCGCATGGTCCTGATTCATCGCGACGATGAGCCCGCCGGCATCCGGCTGCTCTTGCTTGCGGAGCCGGCGTAATTCGGCATGGGCATCCGTGATGACAGGACCCAGCCAGCTATCTTGCAAGAGCGCAGTCTTGAGACGCTCTCGCTGTAGCTCGAAGGTGAGTCCATCTTCGAATGTCGCCCGATGTTCGCGGCCCTCCGAGAGCCACGTCAGTTCCCCCTCGTAGCTTGGGAAAAGAATCGGACGGCAGACGCTCTCGCGAATCGCCTCGGCATAGCCATAGGTGAAATCGGCCTGGCTTTCGCCCTGCTCATACCGCACGTAGGGAATCGGATTGTTATCGGAACGAAAGGGGGTGCCCGACAAAGCCAGGCGAAAAACCGCCTCGTCAAACGCGTCCTTCAATGCGTTGCCCCAATCCTTGCCCTCGCCAGCATGGTGCAATTCGTCGAAAATAAGCAGCGTGGGGCGACTCCGGCAAGCGCGTTGAAACACATCCGGCGCGAGACAGACTTGTTGATAGGTCACGACTGCGCCATGGTAGTCGTGGGCTTCGATGGCCTGCTCGTTTGTCAGCGCAGGATCCAGGTGAATCCCAACCAACCCTGCGGCAGCCGCCCATTGCGCACGCAAATGGTTGGTCGGACAGATGACCAGCACACGGCGGGCTACTCGATCGACCAGGTACTGATGGGCGATCCGGAGAGCGAAGCGAGTTTTTCCGGCAGCAGGCGTTGCCGTCGCGAGAAAATCAGGGTGCGTATGAGTTAAGACGCCGGATACCGCGCGAGCCTGCCATTCGCGCAGCTTGGCCGTCCAGGGCGACACGATCACTGGAACCTCTTTTTCATGGTCGTTGATAGGTGGGCATGGACACACTAACAAGGAACACAGCATCATCCTGAGGATACACTCTCACATGCATTGATACTTCTCTCACAGAATAGGTGGTCGAGTCGATCCCCTCCGGTGCTCCTTGTTGCTCGTCGTTCGTGAAGTGTGAAATGTGAAAACCGGTTAATCTTTCATGTTTATTTGGTCTATTGAGTTTCTGTGGTTGAACTAAACTGAGCAGATGAGCCAGTCCTGCCAGTCTCGATGGCCTCGCCTCAGGATCTCTGCCATAGCAGGAAGCCTGCCCCTGCCCTACTGTGCGTGACTTACGACTCCGCAAATTGCGCCCCGGTTCGCCAGAGACGCCTCATTCTCGTCGCGCCGCAAGGGTTTCTTCTCTCGTTTCATGTTGTCTGTTGATCGAAAATGGCAATCTGACTACCGCGTAAATAGGCACTTTTCTTGCGTTACCTCTCCCTTGCTTTATGATGAGCGCAGCCATATGGAGCACATCTCTCAATAGTACACCGCTTGACTTGGATGAAAAACCAAACGCACATCGCCGCCACCCCTAACCCTACCAGGGTTCCACCCACTCCCGTGAAGACGTCGTCTCGCATCTCGATCACCACAGACCGATTCCCTACATGGATGAAGAGTCATCCCTCCAGGTGGATTATTTCCGTGGCTACTGTCATTGCACTGGTGACACTCCTCTGCCTGGGATGGACCGCATACACCGTGCAGCAGGGATTAATCCAATCCAGCGGCCAGCGCCTGGTACAAACAGCCACGAATGCCGCCGGCAAATTGGATACGATGATCCTGGAGCGATACCGCGACATCCAGTTGCTCTCCACGACTCCGATAGCCCCAGGTCAAAACCCTGAGGCATTGTCGAGATATCTCCGTGAGCTTGCGCACCTCTACCCGGCGTATCAATGGATTGGCGTCACCGACTCACAGGGTAGGGTGATTGCAGCAACAGATCCGTTGGACACTTCTCCCGATCAGAGCACGCGTCTCTGGTTTCAACAGGCGCGCACTCTCACCGACGCCAAAATTCTTGATGTGCAGGTGAGTGAAAAATCCGAAGGGGCCTTGGCAATCACTCTCATTGCTCCCCTGCGCAGTCCCGACGGACAATTTCTTGGTGCGATTGCGGCGGTTGTGGGCGTCCCCTCCTTGATAAGCATCCTTGACGAGACGATACAACTGCTCAAAAACTCCGAATGGACAGAACTGTCACATGTTGAATATCAAGTCATCAACGAGAAGGGAAACCTGATCGCCGACTCGACGTTACAAAGGGAAGAACACCTCAAACGACTCGGCCTCCCTTCGGCAACGCGTGTGGGCATGTACGCGCGAGGGTTCATCGAAGAAACGCATCCTCGCCGTGGGGTCTCCGTCATTACCGCCTATGCGCAAGTCACCTTCCCTCATGCCGATCCGACCCAGCATTGGGGCATCATAGTTCGTGTAGATCGGAACAATATCCTTGCCCCTATTCAGTCGTTTCTCTGGAAATTGCTAGTTCTTGCCATTCTGATACTCCTTCCCTTGCTCGGTCTTGTGCTAGGAATGATCAAGACCCTTCACGAAGAATGGAACACCACGAAACACGAGTTCCAACGAGCGGCCGATGCAAAGATGGCACTCAAGAAACGGACGGAAGCCCTCAATGGGTTGGTTGAGTCTGCAGAGACGTTGGCTGCGCAAAAAAATATCGATGGATTGCTTCAACAGCTCCTCCATCTCGCGAAGAAGAACACCGGCGCGCGCTACACAGCCTTATGGGTCAACGGCGGTACCACGCATACAACAATACAATTCTTGACCGCCGGGATTGATGATGCGGCGGCCCGCGCCATTCGGCTGCCTCTATTCGATCAGGTGGCGAGAGAATCCCTTGGACAAGGGAACGGTGTCCTCCGCATGGCTCATCTCACAGCACACTGGGCCGCCCTCGGACTTTCCGTAGATCAGGCCCCCATGGCGTCGTTTCTCGGCGTGCCGATTCGATGCCATGATCAATTCTTCGGCCACCTATCTCTCGCCAATAAAACGATGCCGCACGGCCTCTCGGACGGCTTTAGCGAATTGGACGAACAGGTCGTGCTGACCCTTGCCTCTCAGGCTGGTACCGCTATTCAGAATCTGCAACTCCTCCACGATTCCAAGGAGCAGGCCAGCCGTGATTCCTTGACGGGGCTGCTGAATCATTCGACGACGCTCACGGTTTTAACGCAGGAGCTATCGCGGGCAGAACGAAACCATCAACCTCTTGCGGTTCTTATCGCCGACCTCGACCATTTCAAGAAGGTCAACGATACCTATGGACATCTCATAGGCGATGTCGTCCTTCGAGAAGCCGCAACGCGCCTCCGCCAAACCGCGCGGCACTACGATCACGTTGGACGCATAGGTGGAGAAGAGTTCTTAATAGTTGTTCCCAATTGTGATCTGGACGCATTACGAGAGTGCGCTGAACGCTTTCGGTCGTCCATCAGCGACCTGCCATTTGCTACACCGAGTGGGCCGCTTGCCATTACGGTGAGTATTGGAGCAACGGTCTGGTCATCCGAGCACCCATTGAACTCGGATCTCTTGCGCAAAATGGCCGACTACGCTCTCTATCGCGTCAAAAGTCACGGGAGGAACGGGGTAGACATCATTCCCCACCCTGCCACACAAGTGCCTAAGGAGGAAGCATGCTGACAGCGATCGGCGATGTGATGCGGCGCGTATATGAGCGCGGTTGGATTACGACAAGAGACGGGAACATCAGCATGCGAAAGCGCGAGGGGAAGTATCTCTACATTACCCCCTCTGGCTGGCGGAAGACCATTGTGCATCCGGAGCATGTCGTGCGGGTAGAGGTTGTGAAAGATCCGTTGACGGGCGAACTGATGCCGAAGGTCCGCGAAGGCCAGCAACCGTCCGGAGAGCTCTGGATGCACTGGAACTTGCAACGCGCTGGGCGTAAAACCAGAACCGTCGTGCATGTCCACGCCACCCACATCGTAGCCGCCATCTATGCCGGCATCGACTTACAGGCTATCAGTGTAGAGTTCCCGGAAATCTCGCGCTATACCCGAGTGGGACCGACAGTGTCAGCGTTGCCGGCCCTGTCACATGAACTGGCAGATGCGACGGCTGAATGTTTCGACGTCGGCAAGGACGGGGCACTGGCCTTCGATATCGTGGGACAAGCCAACCATGGCGTCTGTGCGGTCGCGACGGATCCATGGGCCGCCTATGAACATATCGAGCGCCTCGATCACATTTGCGAGATTGTCCTCAAGAGCGGTGTAACCAGGTCAGCGCATGTGCATAGATCTGGCGCCGTTTAGAAAATCTGTTCGCTGATTGAATCGCCCTTTCCTCCCTTACATAAGAATCCCACATCGTTTGCGTACATTCCCACTCCTGTCCATAGCGCCAGAGTCCGTCGCATGTAGGTAGGGTTGCGGCTGACCGTCTGCACTCTTCGATAGCGATTGACAGAGCGTCAGACCTCGCTGTGCGGACTCGATGAGCTCGTCTGCGCTGAAGGGGGCAACGACCACAGCAGATGAGTCAACGCTTTCGATTCGTGTTCAGATAATTCTTGAAACTGCACGCCGAATGCGTAGCCGCCGGCCCAACGCACGATCGCGTTCGAGACATACTGAGCCGATCACCAAATAGTGCGTATGCAGACGTTCATGGATCGACAAGCTCACCACGAACGGTGGCCCTGAAGCCCGTTCGCCCTGAGCGCTTCGACTCTGCTCGGCACAAGCCTATCGAAGTCTACCGTGAGTTTATCGAACCGGCAAGGACGCACTATTTACTTGTCGCATCAGTGCATGGGGGCTGACTCGTTGCCTGCGATGGGCTACAGGTTGATCCCAGACTTTTTTTGAGCCAGTCCAACTCCATCTTCAACCGCCCGATCTCGAAATCCAGCCGCTCCGGACTCGCCGACTGGTCGGCAGGTTTCGGGCCGCGCGTGGTATCAAACAGGCTGGCTGCCTGCGCTTGCAGCGCATATTTCCCCGTACTCCTGGGCAATCTCGCCCACCGTCTTGACCGCTCGGATCGCCTCCAGTGCCACCTTGGCCTTGAACGGCCCACCAAAATGCTCGCGCGTACGGACACGCATGCCTGCTCACTTTTTACAGCAGGCTACCCTCTTAACCGACTGTCCGGAAATTGGGGTCTACTATAGAGAACGAAGTTGGGAGCTTGTTTCAGCAGCCTGCTTAGAAGAAGGCCATGCTGGCATACGTCACTGTAGAGTTGTACTGATCCGTGATCCCGCGGTCGTAGCGCAACACCTGCCCGCTCTCAGCCTCTATTAACCTGAGCAGGGAATAGATGTGTGAGAAGCCGGAGATTCGGCGCTGGTCCTGTTCTTTCCTGATGTAGTTGGCAAACTCTTCCGGCTGTTGCTCCTCCACCGGTTTTAACATTTCCAGATCGAACTGCATGCAGCGATGGAAGGAGAAATCCGTCGGAGGCGCCTTGTCCCCGTAGCGCATGCCCAAATGAGCTAGCTCTCCCGCCGCGATCACGCAGTAGGCCCTGCCCGATTGCATGAGGATCTCTCGAAGCCCCATCAAGAACTGGTCAACTGATTGGCGCACGGTCGGGTCTACTAGGCTCGCTGCGGAAAAGGCACTCAAGATCGGTACGATGGTGAAGGGCTTCTTGCGCCCCACGATGTCTTGAAGAAACGGGAGCTGGAACTCTATCGCCTGTTCCGCTTGGTGACAGAGATCGTCTTCAAAGAACGCCGGGAGCTTGGCCTTGAGCTGACTCAGGATCGGTTGATCGGCGGACACGACACCGAAAGGCGTCTCGAAATCCTTATCCGTCGCGGCGAACACATAGTCCAATCCGGCTGAGGCCGTGCCGATGATGACGAACAGATCCGGCTGTTCCGAATCTTGAAGTTCTTTATAGGCCCAGGCATAGATCGATCCAGCCTGTTTCAAGTCGTAGGTCGGGGCGACCAGGCCTTTAATCTTTTTTCCCTCATGTTCTGACGGTTTGAAGTCCGGTCCTTCTTTCGACGTGAAGAAACCGTCGATCTGTTTTTTCAACTTCACACCATCTGCTTCGTATCCCCGCCCGGCAAATGCCGCGCGACGCAGCGGGCTCTTCCGATAGGCCTCCCGCGCCAGCCGGCGGGCCTCCTCGGTACGCTGGCCCTCCAGGAACAGCTTCTCATTCAGGTCCAAGACCAGTTGATCCATCTTGCTGGGAACGAGAAATTCACCGAATCGTTTGAGATAGAGCGCTCCGATTTCAGCCAGCGAATGCTCGCCGTCGAAATGCTGAATGATAAAAAAATAGTTGAGCGGCAGCACAAGCTTTTCTGTACTCAGTCCAGTCGGGTCCCAAAGGACCATGTACTGCTCCTCACCTTCTTTAATCGGCGAAAATTGAAGATTGCGAAGAGCAGGGTACTGTTTGGGATCGCTTGTAGTCATGACGCTCCTAATGGAGTGGCCATTGTAACGAGGGGATCGCGCTGGCTGCAACCAGAGTCTAGTTTGTTTGGTTCATTTGGTTTGTCTTGTTTGTTTGGTTGGACAAAACTAACCGATGAACCAAATAAACCAGAAGAACCAGAAGAACCAGAAGAACCAGACAAACCTATTCTTCTGTTTTGGGCTGCTTGCTGCTAGCCCAGCGAGCCATTACCACCAACATGAGGATGGTTAAACCCCCGAGCCAGAGGCTCGGCCGGCCATAGGAAGGATCGGTGAACTCGATGAGGTCGGTCAATCGCCCGATCAACAGCGACATGCGGGCCATCACGGTGTAGCCGAAGGCTGCGCCGAAGGCGATCATTAGGAACATGATGCCCGTGCGGGCCACGACCTTGCCAGGCCCAGTGTGTTCGATGGAGAAAAAGAAGTAGAACAGTACCGTGCTGACGCCCACCAAAATGATAATACTGTTCAGGCTGCTGGATAGATTCAGGAGATTCCACGTAAAGGTAACGCCTTCTCCCGGTACTAACGTCAATAGCGGGCGAACCGTATCCTCGATCTGTTTCAAGATAAAGGATGAAATGGTTCGTGGGATGGCGAGCCCTGACCCAACCCCCACAATGAAGGCAAATGCGTACCGCGAAATCCAGGCGGCTTTTGGCACATAGCGCGTGAGCATAAGCATCCCGATGGCGACCGGGATCAACAGCGACCACTCCCCGTTCTCGACAATCGGTTTCCAGATGAGCTGCTTGATCACCGTGTCGTAGGTCTTGATGATCGTGTACCCGACCGACACACCGACATAGAGATTCTCCGCCAGCTTGAAGAGCGGATTATCCTTGTACAGAAACGAGAAGATAAAGAGGGTCAAGCCCGTCGCCACCCACCCACCGATGATGATTTCAATCGGCATAGATGTTCACGCTCCCAACTGTCCCTGGTGTCTAGTCCTGCTGCGCGATGAAAAATAGAACAGGTTACACATAATGACCAGCACAATGATGGCGAGATGCGTAGCCGATTGGGCATCCATGCCGGCAATCGCCCTCCCCTTCTGGTCCATCAAGGTTTCGTATTCCGCCGCGCCACGCAGGCCCCCGATCAAACCGTTGATCTGCCCGCTTCGCAACAGCGGATAGAGCCCCGGTGCCATGACGCCCGTGCAGCCGCCGCCAAGTTCAAACTTGTACTTGTCCTTGCCGAACACATACCACGCTTCCACGCCTGGATTACCAGCGCCCAGACTGACGGCATAGTTCACATCGCGCAGACTCGCAACGCCTTGCAGTACTGGTAACCCCTTCGTGGGTTTGCCGCTGTAGTCGGCTGGGAACGCGCCATAGAGGTCCTGTCCCATGTTGATGATGACGGCGGTACCGCCGGGGCTCCAGCCAAGGAACACATAATCCTTCCCGCTTTCCTTGCCCATTTCGCGGGCGACCTGCGTGACGACCTGGTCAGCCATGCCGGTACCGGAGACCCAGAGCGTCAACGCGATTACGCGGAGGTTCTTTCTGAAGGCATGACGCAGCAGCGAAATCGATTGGGGATGCAACTCGGGCTTCGACGCTGGATCGAAGTCCAGCGAGAGCAGGAATACGGACCCCTCAGGGAGCGACTCGATGTGGTCGTAGACCCCGCGCACCTCCGGCGAAATCTTGATCGGTAAACCAACTGGGTAAAGCAACGGCAAGAGCGTGCAGATGCCGATCACCAGAAAGATGATCCGCCGATCGATTTTGAGCATGCGTTCAGCGAAAGTCATCGTGAGACCGTTACTCGTGAATCGTTAACCGTTAATCGACTTTCTTCTTCGTCTAACGAATAACGTTGAACGTATAACGTCATTCCTTTCCTCCCCCAAGATACGATCGTTCCATGCCGAAGATGATCTTGATGGAGAGCGCGACCGTGCCGAGGCTGACGCCGATCAGGATCGCGCGCCGCACCGACGCGTTCAGCACATTCAAAATCCACTGAGACACGTCGCCGCTGATCGGAATGAGGTATTCTCCAAGTGGGACGCGGCCCATCATGACGATCACCGCCGCAATGAGCAGCACCGCCGCCTCACGACTCCGCGCGCGGAATGACCGATAGGCTGCCGAGGCGATGAAGAACGCGAGGATGGCAAACATGGTCCCCTGCAGCGGGACCATCATGAAGTTATAGACCCACCCAAAGGCCGTCATGGTACCGTCGACGGCTTCCTTGCCGTTCGACCACAGGCCGGCCACAACAGTACCCAGCATGCCGGCATAAAGAACGAAACTATAGCCCCATCCCGCTTCTTTACGCCGAATCTTGACGGCATGAACGTGGAACAGGCTGCTGACGCCCAGCACCAGCGCGAACCCCCCAATGATCTGGAGCCACTTGGTCACGGAGGTCAGCATCTGCTCTGAAGCCGGATGCGGCACATAGTATTGCCCTGCGAACACGATGCCGGTGATGAGCGTGATCAGGAGCGGAACCTGTCGTCGGAAAAAGATCATTTCACGTCCCTGAACAGATCTAGGAATAACTTCGGCCACTGCGCGTCGAACATCACCCCAAGGGTGGCCAGTATGGTTCCAACACCAAGCACGCCGAGGATGAGGGCTTTGCCGATGTCTTGTCCGCGCAGCGTGCCGACCTGAACCGGTTCTTTAGAGAGATAGGCGCTGGCGGCATACAGCTCTTCTCCGATCAAGGTGTAGTCGCACGTCGTCACGAAGAACGGGAGCTGGTGATCGGAGTCAGTCCCGGCAATCTGGATCGCGCCGGTGCTCGCGCCAGTTTCTGTCAACAACAACGCCTCGGCAAAGTAATGCCCCATAAAGAAGTTCGCTGCGGGCTTTTTGCGCAACATGATGCCGTCCACCGCTGCGGTATAGCTGAATTGATCCGACGTAATGAAGAAATTCGAATCGTCCTTGTAGAGATCTGGCTTGCCAGCTTCCAGATAGGCCTGTTTCGTAATTTCCTGGCAGACGGCCATGGTAATCGGATCGCGGTGCGGCACGAGCAAATCAGTCTCATAGGCGGCCGTGCGTTTAGCCACGCGCCCGAGAATGACCGCCGCGGCAATGGTGGAGGGATCACTCATGTCGTGGGCGCCGGTGAGGTAGAGGATCGGCTTGCCCAACTCGGTCGCGCGGCCAATGGCCTCATCCACAGCATCGAGGCCGGGAATGCGCCGAAGGAAAATTTCCCGTTTCCTGGCTGTACTAATGGCATAGAACACGATGCCGCCGAACAGGAGCGCCAGTAACAGATTGTTCATCTGATTCCAGTTCAGCCAGTTCGGTTGCGGCGTGGCCTGCACCGGTGTGGCGATGACACGATCGTCGTTCAGCACGGCAGCCACGGCAATACTGTAGGTGTTCCCGTTTTTGAGCTCGATTCCCTTCCCATTCCTCAACGTGAACTGGTGCTGATCTCCAGTCGTCGGCCTCGTCCACCAGGGCCATTTGGATTCACGTACATAGCGCTGATTTGAGGGGAACTCCGCCACGACTTTCATCGCAGCCGGATCTGCTACCGTGGTTCCCTCGCTGAGTAAGATCTGATACTTGTGTGTCGCACTATCGTAGGGAGCGGGCGACCAGAGCACAGTCAGGCTGCCGCCGCCATCGCTCGGTGTATCGAACGCACGAACATCTTGAGGTGGAGAGAGGGTCTTCTTCGTCTCGTCGGTTTGGGCAAATACCGGCGACCATGACTGGCTCAGAACAGTCACGAGCAGGAGCACCAACGCCTTCCATAAGGCGGGATGCCCAAAACGACTGTCCAGAAAGGCTGCAGGCGAGTCGAAACCGGAGGCGTAGCAGTTTTCACCCGCCCACCCCGAGCTGCCGGGCAGCTCTTCCCCGGAGGGGTACGTTGAGGATTTCGAAGAGCCGAGAACGAAGTATGGGAAAATGCGCGTCTCGGCGCGCGGGGGTTGGGTGGGTGAGAAGGATGACGTTTTCAGCATCCCGCTAGGCCCCTTCAATCAATTCAATATTCGTCCGCGGAATGACGGTCTTGCTGCCGTCGGCAAAGCGGACTTCCATCACGCGCACTTCACTCTCGGTCGGAATCTTCTGGAGCTCGGACGGCAGACTTGCGACTTCGCCAATCTTGCCGAATAACGGATCTCGAATGATGCGAACCTGGTCACCGATCCGGATGCCTTCGCGCTGCGGTACTGTGGCTGCGCTGTGAGTGCCCGATGCCTCTGCGCGTTTGGGAATGATGATCTCTGGCCGAATGACGCCGGCACGAATTTGTGTGGCGCCTGAAATAGATGCCGGTTGTCCTGCATGAGCCGAGAGAAGCGCGAACGTTTTCCCGGCCATGGGGATCGCGCCGAACCCTTCGGTGAGAATCAGGGTAAAGCCGACCTGTTCCGTGCCCGTGATAGCCACACCCAGGTCGTAGCCCAGCAGTGCGCGCAAATCCTTATCGTGAATGCCGCCAATCACCAACCCTGCAACCCCCACCTCTTTTGCGCGAGCCAGCGCGTCGGAAGAGATGAAGGAGCCGCCCACGACAACCTTGCCTTTCATGTCCAAGGTGAGGTGGCGAGGCGTCAGCGCTTCGTCCGATGACGTCACCGCGATCACAATCTCACCTCTGGTTTCACCGCCAATGCCGAAGATGCCCTGCACCAGACTGCAATCCGTTTCAACCACGACGCCCTGCTGCGGAATCACCTCGACAATGCGCCCGTCCACATAGCCCAACAACTCCAGCACGCGCGGCGGCTCCCGCAACAACACCTGCCCCGTGACGGAAGACACAGATTCCACGACGCCGGTGACAGGTGAGAGGACTTCCGTCTTCAGCCACTTGATGAGCGGTTTGTTCTGGGCCAGAATCTCGTCCTTCCGCACTGGATCGCCGGCCTTCTTGATTAAATACTCATGGATCTCATCCGGCGCCACGCCCAACTGATTGGCGAGGTTCAAGGGATAGACCTTCCCAGGCAATTCTGCACGAGCCACCGCCTGATTCGCGCGCACAGTCTCACCAGTTGCGACCAGCACGCTGCCGGGCAGCGACAACATCCGCCGCCGCCGGACTGTCGTGTACTCAGTGACGGTTAAGCCTGGAGTGTACGAATGCGCCATACTCTTAATAGCCGTCAGCTTTCAGCAAAATTCTTCTTGTCGTAACGTTCTTCCCATCCAGGCTGAGAGCTGATTGCTGACTGCTGATAGCTTTTACCCTGGATACAGATCCACCGCCTGATACCATTTCGTCAACGCTATGACCCTAGCCGTGTGATCGGTCGGCAACTGCAACGGGCGTCCGCGCCCATCGAGCAAGAGTCCCACTACGCCGCCTTGCACCTCTCGTGTGACCGATACGCCCGCCCCTGCGCCGAGACTCACCTGTTTCACCGGCTGGATTGTGATCGAGGCCTTCTGAACGCTGGCCAGGGGAACCAACCGCAGGTCACCGAACGAGAGTGTCCCCTTGTCCACTCGACCATCCGGGAACGTGATCGCATAATCCGCGCACCGGTCCCCGTCCTTCCCCTGCCCGATCGGCGCGACACAGGTGCCCAAGTAGACCATGCAGTCACGAACGAAGACATCGGTCGCCGCATTCTCATTGATCGTCGAGAACACGCCTAGATGCGGCATCATGAAGATGCTGTCCACCGAGAGCCTCGTGACTCCGAGCGGCTCATAGGCATCCACCATCATCAGCATCGACTGCACGCGGCGCGGCGCATGGGACAGAATCCCCCCGCTTCCCACGATCAAATCGAGCTTGAGCATGTCGATCAGCGTCTTGCCGGACTGCTGCTGCTCGAACACATCTGAGATCGTGCGCTCTTGTTGTATGCCCTTGAGCGCCGTTGCGAGGGACTTATGATGGATCAAGGCGAGCCGGA
>JBDSDL010000223.1:0-5255 GCA_039920585.1 Nitrospiraceae bacterium
AAACCATGATGTGCCTCCTTTGACCGCCTTTGGACTCTCTCCATCGTCTGATGAAAGCCTATCGCCCGCGGACCGCTTGGGAAAGACCTGAAGGAGGTACCTCGGACGGGGGAGTGCGTTGCTGACCCTTCTTACGGAAGAGCCAGGACGACCCTGGCCTTAACAGATCGATAGGACTGGTTTTCACAGTGGCTTGATTTTGCGAAGGTTTCCCAGATTATCGTTGCGATCCAGGCAAGAGAGTGCCCAGTCCTTGCTAAGGGGAATCGGCGAATACGGGGCACGTTCTAGGCGGGGGTGCTGGCGAGGCGCAAGGGGCTCGCTACGATGAAGCGATCTCTCGAGCGAAAGACCATCGCGCACAGGAGGATGCGCGATATTTCGCTCTCCATCTGCACGCGTCCGATCAATGGCGACTCTATGGGCAGAGCGGCTTCACATCTCTCGTACAGGGGGAGTCGCTGACTAGGCAGCGACTCTGTGACGAACTCGCACAGTATGACCTGGTCGTAACCTTCAATGGGGCCTCCTTCGATCTCCCACTCCTCCTCGCATCTATCCAGGGCCTCCCTCTAGACCAGCCCCATATCGATTTGTGCTTGTTAGGTCGATAGCTCGGCTATCGTGGCGGTCTGAAAGGCATCGAGCTTCAGCTGGGCATCCAACGTCGTGCCGATTTGTGGGGCATGAGTGGCGCCGATGCGGGGCAGCTCTGGAATCGATGGCGACATAGTCGGGATGAGGAGGCGAGAGAGCGACTCTTGGCATACAACCAGGCAGACTGTGTGAACTTACAGCCCTTGGCCGATAGGTTCTATTGTTGGATGGTCCAACAGACTCAACGGTGATGGCACCCTGGAGCAGCCGGTTGAATGTCGAACCTACAGCCCGCTGATTAAGAGTGAGGCCAGGGGGGGTGCGCAATGTTCATTAGCGATTGGGTCAAATTTCAGAAGATGCTCAAGAATCAGCGAAACGAACCATTGTTGATGCTAGTGACAGCTTGCGACAAAATTCCTTCCTATCGTTTTTGTTCTCAACTAATTCCTTTGTCCATTTGAAAGCGGAGCGGTCGAGGAGATCTTTTTCGTCGTTAGATATGCCTCCAGAGGGTTTCAGAGCCTCCAAGGCTATTTTCATTATCAAAGCATTTCTCCGGTTCCACTGTTGAGCAGCGTCAAGAAGAGACCGATTCGCTTCTACCTGCTTTTGACAATAGGCGGCGACTCCGGGTGCCGCAAGAGAGTTGCCCATAATTTGCCCCGGCCCGCCGAAAAGATAAACGACAATAATTAATACTGTCGTTACGATAAGGGTAAACTTAAATACCCATCGCACAAGCAACCAAAGTACATAACTCATCAGAAGCATTGTTAGCGTGTATCCTGCTTCATAGGCAAGGACAAATGTAAGCGATTCTCCTCTCACCATCACGAGGTGGACGCACGAAAGCATGCCCCAGATTGCAAATAATCCAAGCAACCATGTCTTAGTGCTCATGTTAGTGGCGCTCCTACTCACTAATATTTGGTCCATTTCAATGGTCCCATAAGGACGTGGAAATGTGAAGGAATGGCCAATAATAGGAATTGTCCATTCTTCATAGCCTCCTCCTTGTATTCAGTGCAGCTTTAGTGCGGGGAATTATTCCTGCGTTTCCTCCCTCAGCTTGGCGCTCGACACCCGTGAAGTGTGATCGTATCCCGAAGATCACCGTATCTCGTGAAGCGTATTTCGTATCTCGTTTCAGATCAACCCCACCGAAGGGACGAACGACGAAATGCGAGCGACGAGTTACGAACGACGTACGAAGAGGAAAGCCTTTTCGAGCATCCGGTTGGGTTGTATCTGATGGAGCCAGATTTTCCGCAGCCTGTTACCGAGGATTCTGAGGGACTGTTCCCACACGTGCTCGATGAAACACCTCCAACTGACGATTGGCTTCGGTGATGATCGCCAACTTCCGGACCACGTCGACCACCTTTGCACCGGGAATGGCGTAATAGCCTTCGTCATCCCCGAGCCCGGTATAGACGCGGTTTCCAATACAGCCAAAACTGGTGGCGGTCGTTTCAGATTGCAGGGATTCCGGCAGTACGGCGCAGGTCGGCCGTCCCATCGTCGCGCCCCCGCCGGCCACGCCCGCGGACTGTGCCGCTTCCGCCAGCAGCATCAGCTGCTTAACGGTCCCGCGGACCAGCACCACGTCCGGGGTGAAGGTGGCCTGCGTGAGTGGTGCATAGACGGCGACGTGAAAGGTCCCCTGTCGACGCGGGATCATCGGAATTTCTGCCATCGTGAGGTACTGCATTCCAACCATGATCTGCACCAGACCGTTTAGCTCAGTCGCGACCTGTGGTGGTAGATCCACCCCGTGGGTATGGGCCCCGACCGGACAGGTATAGTGATCCAATGCCTCCGTATAAAAGACGTTACCCTCAGCTGCCAGCTTCCAATAGCCACACCCTGCCGGTGCAGGGGCGGTGACCCGCGGAATGCCCGCAGGGGCTGTGTCTCGAAACGCGATCGCCACTGCCGGTACCTTCAATCCTAACAGTTCCTGGATCTGCGTGCCTTGTGTCATGAGTTCAGCTTCCACTTCTCGTCCCCCCTCTCAACTATATGTAACTCCGTCCACACATTCTTGCAGGATGCTGAAACAGTGCGCCAGCGTCCGTTGGCCGCGGCGCGTGAAGCGCGAGGCAGGCGAGAAAAGCGCGATCTGAAGTTCGAAGTTCCGAACACCTCGAGCTTCTGACCTCGAACCCTCCCTCGTCTCGCCCGTCCCGCGAGTCTCGCTCGGCTATCCTGCGGGAGTGTTCTCTTTTTGTTCCACACGTGCGGACCATCGACGCTCTCGCGTACAAAATATGTTTCCCTACGCCTGCTAGATTTCCCCTTGCCCCATTGTCAGCAGCGGTCTGAACTGCTGGGTCGTCGGCTCAGCGCAGCAGAACCATGATTCTGTCAAACGAGGCGGCATCGGACGATCAGGTCTGCTCACCTTTCTCCGAGTCGAGGACTCGGCGTGACGGCCGATGATCTCATCGGCAATCGTTCGAATGCGATCGAAGGTTCCAATCGCATCTTCCTCTTCCTTGGCGCTGGTTTCCACGATTGCAGTCACTGCCTGATGCAGCCGATCCATCCGCTCATCCGGGTGTGCCCACGGATACTGAAAGCCAGCCTGATCCAGTGGACCGAGAAACCGCTGAATGTCAGAGTTGGCGAGAAGTGCCGACCCGGGTGGCACTAAGAGACGAATACTCAACTGTACTGGATCGGTCGCGTCGATGAGGTCGTGCGTGTCCACCATGTCTAACATCCGTTCGTACTCGTCCAGGCTGGTCCAGGGCGTGAAGGCGACGAGCGATGGGCGAAGCGCGATGCCGGCCTCGCGCAGAATGTCGAGCGCCGCAATGACATCAGCTTCAGTATGCCCCTTGTGTAACCGTTCCAGAACATGGTCGCTGAACGACTCCACTGCGGAGATGACGAACAGGCATCCCTGCGCATTCAGATCGGGCATCAGAGTACGGCGCTTCAAGAGGTGTTCAATCTTTGCCGTGAAATCAAAAGTCAAATGCGGAAACTCCTCGTGCATCGCGTGAACGATGCTCATGGAGTGCCACGGCCCGTTCAAAAAATCCGGGTCGCCAAACGTGATGTGCGTTGCGCCTGCATGCACCTGGCGCCGAATGTCCTCAAGGACGACGGCTTTCGGAACGAGGAAGAGGCGCCCGTCATAGACCGGCACGATCGGGCAATGGAGACACCGATGAAGGCATCCGCGACTGGTCTCGACGTACCCGACTAACCGCTCCATGCCGTTCTGTTCGAGCCGAGCATATTGGTCCAACATCGGGAGTCCGCCGCGACTTGGGATTGGGTGGGGGATTGTCGAAGCCATTGATGCATAGATACGCTGCAATGAAGGACCGACCACCCGGTTTCGAGAACTGACTCCGTCGAGGAGGCTGATCGCCTCACCCCGATCGAGCGCTTCGATGAGTGAAACCAGCGGGATCTCATACTCTCCGCCCACCACAGAATCAGCCAGCCGCTGGAGCAAATATTCCGCATTGATCGAGGCGTACAGTCCATAGAAACAGATGTGGCAGGCTGGGTTCATCGCCCGAATCAGCTCGGCGACCCGTACCCCAAGCCGGAGCGCCGTGTGCATGGGGACCGAGATGCCGACAAATCGCGCAAGCCGGAGGGCCGATCTATCCATGTTCTCAATCGCGATGTCGAGACCGACCGGCGCAAACCCGGCGTGCTCGAGAAATCCCATCGGCTGAGCGATGCCAAGAGGCTAGTGACCCAGCTCATAACATGAGACCAACATGATCGCGCCTGGGGGGCTCAGCAACGACCGTTCTTCTATGGATTCAGCAACTTGTTCCATGACACGTCTCTGCATTCAAATTGGTGAGATGTCACTGATACCACACCTCGAAGAGTGGAGGTGGAAGCAAAAGGTGTGGAAATAGGAAAAAATCGGTGACACTCTTTCGGGTGACTAAACCCACAGGGCTGACGCCCACCCATGAAAGGAGGCGCCGCCTGCGGGATCAGAGCACAGAGAGTGAAGGGTCGTCAAGGCGCTTGTGGGACCGACTGGAGGATGCGGTATAAAACGGGTAGAGTCCGTCACCGCGCTGATCTGGAAAATACTCCAGTCGCGCAGCAGATTCTGCGGCTCAATACACCGGAGGTGCTGCCAGCCGTCTACACCGGTGCGCAGTATGTGGATGGAGTCCAGAACCATCGCGCCGCCCAGCAGGAGGTCACCGCCTGATTCCTAGGCGACACCCAAGCCCGAACAAGTGTAGACTTCTCCTGCCGACGTCAAGGATGCGATCGCCGCCCTTATAGAGGTGCGAAATGCTCGACTTACGCAAGCGGGACAACCAAGTCCAGAAACCCAACCAGAATGACCTGAATCAGGAAGCCCTGAAGCTCTTGGAACAGCAGGGGTGGACGTGGAGTCTCGAACACCGCAAATTCTATCAATATGGATGGTCAACAACGAGAAACAAGCTGTCCAGAAATTAAGTGTGGCAGTACAAGTTACCGGAGGCAACACCATGGCTAAGGGAAAGGACGTGACGAGGACGCAGACCGTCGTCTCCGGGGGTGCCGGCGACGTGACCGCGCGGAAGCTGGCGGAAGAGGCGCTGCTGAAAGCGGGGGCCTTGCAGAGCGCGATCTTCAACAGCGCCAACTTCTCGAGCATCGCCACCGACGCGAAG
>JBDSDL010000224.1:0-11086 GCA_039920585.1 Nitrospiraceae bacterium
TCTATATCGATTCCCCGCTGGCCTCACGGGCCACAGAGGTCTTTCGCCGCCACCCGGAATGCTACGATGAAGAAACCACCCGTACCTTCACATCCTCTGGCGACCTCTTCGCCTCACGCTATATCCATTTTGTCTCGTCACCGGAAGACAGCAAGCGTCTGAACAGCATGAAGGGCCCTTGCGTCATCATCTCCGCCTCCGGCATGTGCGAAGGCGGCCGCGTCGTGCATCATCTCAAGCACGCGATTCAAGATGAAGCGAATGTGATCGTCTTCGTGGGTTTTCAAGCCGAGCATACCCTCGGAAGAAAACTGGTCGAAGGGTGGGACGTCGTGCCGATTTTCGGCGTACCCACTCCGCGCCGGGCGCAGATCGTCAAGTTCAATGGGCTTTCGGCCCATGCGGATCGCCAGGATCTTTTGGCCTACGTGCGCGCAGTCAGCCCAGTCCCGAGTAAGATTTTTCTCGTCCATGGTGAAGAAAAGCAGGCCCTCTCGCTGGCTGCTGCCATTCAGACGGAACATCCCCAGGTCGAGGTCACCGTTCCTCATGTTGGATCGACTCATGAGGTCTAACGGCACTGTCCGTCTGACAACATTGTTGCTGATCTTGGCCATTGGGGTCTGCGTAGTCCCGCTGTGGCCTGCACAAGCCGGCAAACCAGGAGAGTCTCGATTACGGGCTCGCGCCCTCGGCATCGTCGTTGGCTCCTATTCCCCGGGACCGCTCAACGCAATTACCGACGTGGGCGGCGTCACCGTGGGTCAGACCACACTCATATCAGGTGACGGGCCACTCAAGCCTGGGCTTGGTCCGGTGCGAACTGGCGTGACGGTCATCATCCCGCGCGACGATGTGTGGCACAAGAAAGTGCCGGCCGGGTCGTTCATCCTCAACGGGACAGGTGAAATGACAGGACTTGCTTGGGTTACCGAGTCTGGATTTCTGGAGTACCCGATTGCCCTGACGAATACGTTGAACGTGCCCCGTGTCGCCAATGGAGTCATGACCTGGATGATCGCGAGGTATCCGGAGATCGGCATTACCGACGATACCCTGACACCAGTCGTTGCCGAATGCGACGATGGGCGGCTCAACGATATACAAGGGCGACATGTCTCGGAAGCGGATGTGGTGCAGGCGCTCAACAGTGCCTCCTCCGGGGTTGTGCAGGAAGGGAGCGTCGGTGCCGGAACAGGAATGGTGTCCTACGGTTTCAAGGGTGGTATCGGTACGTCGTCACGGCGATTACCGGAGACCGAGGGTGGCTATACGATCGGCGTGCTCGTCAATGCGAACCATGGGCGACGGCCTGAGCTCATCGTGGGCGGCATGCCGGTCGGCCGGCTCTATGAGGCGGTACCTCCCGTCGCGCAGGCTCCTTCACCTGGGCAAAGCGAAGGCTCGATCATTGTTATCATTGCCACCGATGCTCCGCTCGACAGCCGGCAGCTCACTCGGCTGGCTAAACGTGCCGCGTTGGGACTGGCGCGCACAGGCTCCACCGCGCGCCACGGCAGCGGCGACTTCATGCTGGCCTTCTCGACCGCAAACAGTATTCCGCATTACCCGAAAGAGCTGACGTTTCAACAGATGCACCTCGCCGATACGCATCTGAACCCATTGATTACGGCAACGGTCGAAGCCACGGAAGAAGCCATTCTCAACGCACTGACCATGGCGACAACGGTGGTGGGGCGCGACGGCCACCGCGTCGAGGCCATTTCCCTTACTAGACTCCGTGCCATACTCGATCGCCAGGTTCAGTAACTGTGAAGAATCGGCATCCTTCAGACTAGAGGATTCCCTCACTTGCATTTCCCTCTCTTGCCTCGCTATCCTCTCGCGAATCTCTTGTATCTGGAGGGTAAGCATGAACGAGTACCAACTCGGTGGTAGCTTGAGTCTCATAACCGCCCTAGGAAAGACCAATGCGTTCGCCGAGTTTTTGCAAACCCGTATGGCTCGTGCCGTGGAGACAGAAGACCCTGCAGAACTGCACTATCTTCTGGCCCAACTCGATGACTATCATTCCTATTTGTGGCGCTACTATAAGAAGCTGGCTAAGGACCGTCCGGAACGGATGGACCCAGGGGTCTAGCGGGATGCTGAAAAAGTCCGCCCGCGTCGTTCTCGCATCGTTCAGACCCTCTACGTACCCCAGAGGGTACGCGTCGGCCCTTCACTCGCTGCGGCCTTTCTGGACGGTCCTTTTGAGCATCCCGCTAACATATCGGCGACCGGCAGGCGACACGTTCACACCATGATGACCCATTCCACAGGTATGACCATTCCGGCCACACTTCAATTTGCGACCGCATTCTCGCGCAAAACCGATACGGAAGCAGCTACCAGGGATCTCGCAGATGCCATCCTGATACAAATCGGTACGGCCCCCATCGATCTGGCCTTTGTCTTCTTTTCTTCCCACCATGCGGCCAACACCTCCATGATTTCTGCCATGCTGCAGAGAGAACTGCGGGCGAAGGTCTGTCTGGGCTGTTCCGGTGAAGGTGTCATCGCCGGCTCCGAAGAGATTGAAACCGCTGCCGCCCTGACTGTCTGGGTCGCATGTCTTCCTGGTGTCAAACTGACTCCGCTGCATCTTTCTGTGTCTCAGCTACAGGACCAGATCCGCATGCCTGGGTGGCCGGAGCCAGGACTCGAAGATTCGACCTTTCTCTTCCTCGCCGATCCATTTTCCACGCCGATGCAGGAAGTCTTGTCCCTCATGAACGACCGATACCCTCATGGCAAAGTTGGCGGGGGTCTTGCTGGCGGAGGCCAGGATTCTGGAGAGAATCGTCTGCTCCTTAATGATCAGACCTTCGACGGGGGCGTGGTGGGAGTGCAGTTCACTGGGCCAATCGCTGTGCGAACCGTGACCTCGCAAGGCTGTCGTCCGATCGGCGAGCGGTTCGTCGTGACGAGAGCGGAGCAAAACCTGATCTATGAACTCGGCGGCGTCTCGGCCTTAAAACGGCTCCAGGATGTCTTCGAATCCATGGAGGGTACCCAACGCCGCGATGCGCACCGCGCGTTGCACCTGGGCATCGTCATCGATGAACACGGCAGTCATTTCGAGCGAGGCGACTTCCTCGTTCGGAACCTCATTGGAGCGGATCAACAGGCCGGAGCCGTTGCGATCGGAGACGTTGTTCAGGAAGGCCAGACCGTACAGTTCCACCTTCGCGATGCGAAGTCTGCAAGCGACGACTTGCACGTTCTTTTGGCTGCGGATCGAGCAAAGCACCAAAGTCCTCCACTCGGAGCTCTCCTGTTCAGCTGTTGCGGGCGTGGAGAGGGACTCTTTGGCCACCCCCATCACGATAGCGGGGCCGTGCAAGAGCGACTTGGCCCCATCCCGACCGCGGGATTCTTTGCCCAAGGCGAGATCGGTCCGGTCGGAGGGCGCAACTTCCTGCACGGCTATACGGCGAGTGTGGTCATTTTCTCTGAGCCTGACTCCCGCAAGGAACATCCGTGAGTGCCGTTCATTGAGCCCCCGAACAGGATCGCTGGTGCAGATGTTGGCACGAGTTTCTGTGCGCAAAAATTAATTTACTCTGTTGTGTCGGTCACATGGTTAAGTAACCGACGATCAAGAAAGGAGCAGATATGCCGTTTCAGGAAGCAGGTGCCAAAGGAAATGAAGTTACGACGTCATCGGGACTGCAGTATGTCGAACTCACGATCGGAACCGGAGCGACAGCAGAGACAGGACAGACCGTCAGCGTGCATTACACCGGCTGGCTAGAAAATGGGAAGAAATTCGACAGTTCCGTAGACCGGGGCCAGCCGTTCTCTTTTCCGTTGGGCGCTGGGCGAGTCATCAAGGGATGGGACGAGGGCGTCAAGGGCATGAAAGTGGGAGGGAAACGAAAGCTGACCATTCATTCCAAGCTCGGTTATGGCGCACAGGGCGCTGGTGGCGTCATTCCACCGAATGCCACCCTGATTTTCGATGTTGAGTTGCTCGGTGTCCGATGATTGAACCGACACGCATGTCAGTATGACCATGATGCGGCAGACTCCTCTCATCCAGCAACATCGTGCCAGCGGCGCCAAACTTGTTGACTTCGCGGGCTGGGAGATGCCCATCCAATATAGCGGTGTCGTGGACGAGTACCATACCGTCCGTTCCCACGTCGGGCTCTTCGACGTGAGCCATATGGGGCGGGTGCGGATCGCCGGAGCTGGCGCTGTCTCCTTCCTCCAGCGAGTCACCACCAATGACGTCGGCAAACTCGCCGTTTCTCAAGCCCAGTATTCCATGGTCTGCAACGAGAATGGCGGCATCAAAGACGATGTCTTCGTCTATCGGCTCGCTCCAGACGAGTTCCTCTTGTGCGTGAATGCCTCGAATCGCGAGAAGATTCTGTCGTGGCTACGTTCACAGCTTGCTCAGGACAAGACGGTTCGTCTCGAAGACCGGTCAGTCGAAATGTCCCAGATCGCCGTTCAAGGTCCCAAATCTCGCGAACTGCTCATGAGTCTTGGCGGGACGGCGCTCGAAGGACTCAAGCTCCATCACAGCTGTGAGGCTACGATTGGCGATCTGTCCTGCTTGCTGGCCCGAACCGGCTACACCGGTGAATTGGGCTATGAGATTTACATCGACGCAGACAAGGTTGGACGCCTCTGGGATCTGCTCGTCGATAAGGGACAGGCCTGGGGGCTCAAGCCGGCTGGGCTCGGCGCGAGAGATCTCCTCCGGTTGGAAATGGGCTATCTGCTCTATGGCAACGACATGGGCGAAGACACGACGCCTCTCGAGGCCAGCGCGGACTGGACCATCAGCTTCCAAAAAGGTGAATTTATCGGCAGCCAGACACTTCTGGCACAGAAACAGGCCGGAGTTGCTCGACGGTTCGTCGCCTTCGAGCTCGTCGAGAAAGCCGTGCCTCGCCACGGATTCAGAATCCTCGACCCCGCGACCTCCCAACCCATCGGCGACGTGACCAGTGGCAATCTCTCACCGCTACTACAAAAGGGCATCGGGTTGGGCTATGTGCCTGCGCGCTTTGCGGAGCCCGGCGCCTCCATTCTGATCGAAATCCGTAGCAAGAGTGTTCCCGCACACATCGTTAAGCCACCGTTCTATAGGAAGCCCAAGGCCTAGCCGTGCACAGGCATGAGGCTATGGGCACGAGGCTAGAAGAACCAAGATGATATCGATCTCTGACCTGCGTTCATCTCCTCGCCCCATGCCTCTCGCCTCAGGCCTCTAGCCCATGCAAACCAAACACATCTACACAGGCATCGTCGTGAGCTTGAATGTCGACACCGTCACGCTGCCCAACGGCCTCACGGTCGACTTGGAAGTCGTGCGCCATCCCGGAGCGGCTGCGGTGGTGCCGCTGAAAGACGATGGCACGGTCATCTTGATCAGGCAGTTCCGCCATGCGACAGGGGGGTTTATCTACGAGATCCCAGCGGGGAAACTTCATCCTGGCGAGGATCCCAGAGCCTGCGCGGCACGGGAACTTGAGGAAGAAGTCGGCTACCGAGTCGGCAGACTTGATCTCCTCTCCAGCATCTTCACCGCGCCTGGGTTCACCGACGAAGTGATCCACATCTATAAGGCAACCGAGCTGACGACAGGGCGGCAACAGCTTGACCGTGACGAGGTCCTTGAAGTGATCGAAATGCCTCTAGCAGAAGCGATTAGGATGATTGAGACTGGAGCGATCAGGGATGCCAAGTCGATCGTAGGACTACAAGCGGTCTATCTTCGGAGCAGCACCAAGTAGGAAGAACGCACAAAGGGTCTCCCGCTTTAGGCAGGAGACCCTTCAAGCTGACTAGCCTCGCCAAAGAAAGGCGATTACTTGCCGGGGACGGGCTTCTCGTCTTTCTTCTTCTCTTCGCCGAACGTATCGGTGAACTTGCCACCCTCGGCTTTCTTATCCTTCTTCTCTTCGCCGTACACGAGGACGTGGCCGCCCTTCTTATCCGCATCCTTCTTTTCCTTCGGCTCTTCTGCGAAAGAAGGAGCGCTGAACGTCACTGCCACTGCCACTGCCATGATTGCCATCAACATGCTCTTCATAATAAATCACCCTCCGTTAATGTTTGAAGTCTGTGCCATTCATCGGCACTTGCCGAGAGTAATCAGCAAGCTTGATGCCGTATCGTTGACGTCTATGTCCTGTTATACTTATCAATGTGTTATGCATTTTCATCGACCTTAATCTGAATGGCTGGACCTTCGCTTTTCTGTGGCGAAATTGCTGGGGCAGGCTAAACCGCCTCATCGCCGGAATGGCACATCCCAGTCGAGACCGAGACAACCGACGTTAAGTGATTCCATCGTTGTGCGAGAGCACAACGATGACCATGAAGAATCAGCGATCCACTTGGCAAAATCGATGAGAAAATCCGCTGTGCGGTCATTACCAGGGGCTTTGTCTCGCCAACGGCTCACTGATCACATTAAACCAGGAGTCCGTATCCTCTTCGTCGGCATCAATCCAGGCCTTCGTTCAGCCGCTATCGGACATCATTTCGCCGGGCACTCGAACCGTTTCTGGAAACTCTTGTTCGAGTCGAAGCTGGTGCTCAAGCCACTCACGTACCAAGACGATTGGCGTCTTCCGGAATGGGAGTTCGGTCTGACAAACATCATTCAGCGGCCCAGCGCAGGAATCGATGTGCTCAAGCCGCGAGATTATGTAGCCGGCAGGAAGAGGCTTATCACCATAGTCAAACGCTATCGCCCTTACATAGTCGCACTGCTAGGTGTCACGATCTATCGAACGTTATTCCCAGAGTACCGAATCGAACGGGTCAGTCTTGGACTGAAAGCCGAGACCTTGTCTGGCTGCCCTGTCTTTGTCCTGCCAAATCCCAGCGGTCGGAATGCTCACTATTCATATCGAACCATGCTCACGTCGTTCCGTACGCTCCGCAATGCGACAAACAGGCCTGTTCCAGATAAGACGTCGGGAACGATCGTGGCGGGGTGACCGAACTAGCCGTAGTAAATTTCTCACAAGCAATGATAAACACGCCATGTTGAATTGGCATATGGGCTGTTGTATCTCACGAGTTCCGCTTGTAGGTTCCTCTTCACCTGGTATAGGAAGATGAAGTATACATTCCTTGTTCTGCTCGGCTGTTTGACCTTGGCGAGTCCCAATGCCCTCCTGGCGCAACAATCCCCCCAGCTGTTGACTCATGGGGCAATGAAAGAGTGCTACGAAGGTCGCGTTACTCAAGACCGGACCAGCCGAGTCGGTCATTTCGAGAAAGGCCAGGCCCTGGGAGAGCAAGCTGTGGCCTTGGACGATCGATCTGCCGACGCACACTTCGCCCTGTTCTGTAATTTAGGCGAATTAATGCGGGCCGATGGGGAATTGAGTATCACATCGGTCATGGACTTCCGCCGCACAACGAAAGAGCTCGACCGGACACTAGAACTCGCGCCCGAGCACCTTGACGCCCTGTCGCCAAAGGAACCTTCCTTCTCAGGCTTCCCTCCCTGCTTGGAGGCGATAAAGAAAAGGGCGAGAAGCTCCTTCGGTATGTACTTCTGAAATCACCACAGTCCGTTAATGCCAGGCCAGCCTAGCCAAGAGCTATTGTACCGATGGCCGCCACAGTGAGGCCCTCTCACTCGCCTCCGAAGCGCTGAATCTTGCTCAAGCCCAACGGCTGGATGATTTCGCGCCTGAAGCGGCAAAAGTCTTGGCTCAACTCCAGACGGCCGCCGCCCAATCAAACTAGTCCTTTCCTCTCCCTACCCACGGTCTTTCTGGCACCAGGCATTAAATCATGCTATCTTGAGCCCCCGAACAGGAGGCTGCACTTGCCTCTTGTTCCCTGTGCGCTTCATGAAGAGACACATCGAGAATTTTCACCATACTATCAGGGTCATACCATGTTACTTGAGGGTAAAAAAGGGCTCATCATCGGCGTGGCGAACAAACACAGCATTGCCTGGGCCATTGCCCAATCGGCAGCCGGCCAAGGGGCACAGCTCATCTTCAACTATCAGAACGAACGGCTACGGGAGAACGTCGAAGAACTGGTTGCCACCATGCCCGGCGCGAAAGCCTTTCCCTGTGACGTGGGAAATGATGCACAAATCGCAGCATTGATGCAGAGCGTGGAGAAAGAAACTGCGAAGCTCGACTTCCTCGTCCACTCCGTCGCCTTTGCCCCGCGTGAAGAACTCACGGGGCAGTTTGTGAATACCACGCGGCAAGGATTTGCCACGGCGCTCGACGTGAGCGCCTATTCACTCGTGGCCGTCACCAGGGCCGCCCTGCCCTTGATGACCGACGGCGGCTCTGTTGTTACGCTGACCTATCTCGGAGCGGAACGGGTCGTGCCACACTACAACGTCATGGGAGTCGCCAAAGCCGCGCTCGAAGCCACCGTCCGCTATCTCGCACATGACCTCGGCCCCAAGAACATCCGGGTGAATGCTATCTCTGCCGGTCCGATTAAAACCCTCGCCGCCCGAGGCGTGTCCGGCATCAGCAAGATGGTGGATCACCACCGAGAATTTGCACCGCTTCGCCGCGCCACTGAACAAGGCGAAGTCGGCGACACGGCGTTGTTCTTGGTCAGTCCGCTAGGACGTGGCATTACCGGAGAAGTGATCTATGTCGATGGCGGATATCATATTCTGGGATCGCTGGCGTCTGTTGAGTGACGGATGTTGAAAAAGGCCACCAGCATCGTTCTCGCATCGTTTAGTTCCTCAACGTACCCCAGAGGGTACGCCTCCGGTCTTCACTCGCTGCGGCCTTGCTGAACGACCATTTTGAACATCCTTGAACATGACGTATCGTTTGAATCTCGACTCTCGGTTTCCGGAATCTTCATTTCACGGTTTTGTTTAGTGGCTATTCCAGCGTTCGCCTGAGGGTTTTCAATTTCCCTCGCTTCGTCTTACTCTGCAACCGCCGTTGCTTCGAACCCTTCGTTGGCTTCGTGGCTCTGCGCTTCTTGCGCGGGATAGCCACGCTCTGAATGAGCTCGCTCAGCCGAGTGAGAGCATCCTCTCGATTCTGCTCCTGGCTTCGATACTGCTGGGCCTTGATGGTGATCACGCCCTCTTGTGAGATGCGATGATCTTTCAATTTCAGCAATTCTTCCTTATAAAACGGCGGCAATGACGAGCCAGCAATATCGAACTGCAAATGAATTGCGGAAGAGACTTTGTTCACATTCTGCCCACCGGCACCCTGAGAACGCATCGCATGGATGTCGATCTCAGAGTCGGGAATAGTGATGTGTGAGGAGATGTGCAGCATCAAGATCACGGACCATGTCTTTGAGAGGCAGGTTGATGGATACGCGCAAAGTATACTTCGGTGTCGAAGGGATTGAAACTGTCTTGGCCAACTATAGCTTCTTGCCCTCCCTCAGAGGGAGATCAACTCGGGAAGGCTTGAGAAAGGGAGGTTACTGTAATTCAGGCAGGCGATCGATGATCCGCAGGCGAACCTCGTCGCCCACCTGCATTTGCACCATCTTGGTCGTCAGGCTTTCACGAACCCGATGGGCATCCTCCATCTTAAATTGAATCTGTCCCCCGCTCCGCTCAACCAGGTGGAAGAGCAACAAGTTCGTGATGTGCTGCAATTCTTCGTCACTCGTGTGCGAACTCATGTTCAAGATCTTGGACATTGGAGTGGCTCCAGTTTGGTCATCGGACTAGCCCCATTTATGCCGAATCCCCTGCTGTTCCACAATGACCCAAAGGGAGGGGGAACCCTGGTGTTGCAGCGAGGGCGACTCCCTCGCCTGGACATCGCACGCTTGATTGTAGCGGCAATACAATGGCTTACAAGATGATGGGCTAGTCTCAGAATGTGGAAACACTATTGTGGCCGCGGCAATTCTGCTTAGTTTCAAGGTGGGGTGGGGCTACCAGACTGACGAAAAAGCAACTGGATAAATCCTTCGGTAATCTGTACGTCTAGGGGAAAAGCAGAAACACACTTATGCAGGATGCTCAAAAAGGCTGTCCGGCAAGGCCGCAGCGAGCGAAGAGGCGGGGAGTACGCTTCGGTACGTTGAGCCTCTGAGCGATGCGAGAACGATGCTGGCGGACTTTTTCAGCATCCTGCTACGAGTCAGGACTTCGAGTCCTGATACTCCTCGTGCCAGGCCATCTGGATTGCTTCGAGGATTTTCTCGTTCGATTTCTTGGGATCGTCCATGAAGTCGTGGAGTGCCACGATCCAGACATGCATGTCGGTGAATCGAACGGTGAGTGGATCTGTCTCCGGATGTTCTTCGACTAAGCGGATCGCGATGTCCTCAGTATCCTGCCACTTCAGATCCATATCCACTCCTCATGTTCCGTTGTAAGTCGACCATGGCATCGGCACGGGATCGTTACTACGTGACCTCAGAGACCTTTTTGCCCTGCAGCCCCTTCGTGAGCGAATCGTTCAAAAGTGCGACGGTCAGCGGCTTTGCGGCCTGTTCGAGGTCCGCCATGCATGCACGGATGGCACGCGGATCTGTGCCGTCTTTGGCAGCGGCCAGCGCAGTCAGCGCAGTACGAGTGACGGCGATGTCGTCTGATGCGATGAGATGGCCTCCCTCAAGAAGGGATTTCTCCGTCGTCGTAATCAGTGCATCGGCCTCCAGTCGTGCTTCGATCAACTTGCGAGCGGAGACATCATCCGCAGCAAACTTGAATGAATCTTCGATCATTTGCTCTACTTCACTGTCCGACAAACCGTAGGACGGCTTGACCTCGATAGACTGGCTTTGCCCCGTCCGCATGTCCTTCGCCAGCACGTTGAGAATGCCGTTTGCGTCGATCAAGAACGTGACTTCGATACGTGGCACACCGGCGGGCAAGGGCGGCACCTTGAGTCTGAATCGCGCCAGGCTTCGATTGTCTTTCGCTAGCTCGCGTTCCCCTTGAAGAATGTGAATGTCCACACCGGTCTGGCTGTCCACGTAGGTTGTGAACATCTCTTTTGCGCCGGCTGGAATGGTCGTATTCCGTCGGATCACGCTGCTCATCACGCCGCCCATCGTTTCGATGCCGAGCGATAACGGGGTGACATCCAGCAACAGCATGTCGGTGGTGCCGCCGCTCAAAATATCGGCC
>JBDSDL010000225.1:0-12946 GCA_039920585.1 Nitrospiraceae bacterium
ATTCCACGCCCATCGTCGCAACCCGCGCAGTGGCCCGACGAACCGTCTCCTCGATATCGAGGAACTTGAGGTCCAGAAATACTCGTTTACCTCGTGTAATCAGGTGTTGAACCATTTCAGGTCCAGCGGCAGTGTAGAGTTCGAGACCAACCTTCACAAACATGACTTGATCCTGCACGCGATCGAGGAGCCGGTCGGCTTCATCGCGTGAGGGCACATCGAGCGCCAAGATTAAACGGTCACGGGCAATGATGGTTGACATAAGATTGTCCTTTTGAAAAATGGCTCGCCTTGACGCTTCGGAGAACCATGTGATACAAGTGCGCTATTCTTCTAGAGGAGTCTACTATGCCGGTTGTACATAAATCGACGATTCGCCGAGCCCGCCAAGCTGTGAAGCGGCACGCCCGTAACCATGCGACGCTGGGCGCCCTCAAGAGCCTCGTGAAGAAAGTTACAACGGCGGTGGCCGAGAAGAAGGTCGAAGATGCAAAGGCCTCGCTGCGCCTCGCCACGTCGGCCCTCGGCAAGGCCGTGACGAAGGGTGTGATGAAACCGAACACGGCTTCGCGCCGGATTGGTCGACTCACCCTCCGTGTCAACACGTTGTCTACTTCCGCCTCGTAATCGTCCGTACATTCGAGATGGTTCTCGCTCTCACCGGTTGCGGCAGCTCGGTGCTGCGACCAGGTGATGGGGAGTGTCCGTTGACCTGTGCACGGTCACATAACCGCAACAATAGGTCTTCAAGAATTCGTACAGGACGTCCACCACTCCCACCCTTCAGTCTAGCATCGGCATCCAAAAATAACCGAAACGCCTCATGCAGGTGGACGTTGGCAAATTGATCGAGAAATGCTCGCACCTTGTAGGGATCCATACGCAACGTCCGAGCCGCTTCTCCCTCACCGCCTCCTTGCCGTTCAACCTCCTTGACCTTCCACAGTCTCCGATATTGCCAAGCCAGTGAGCCAAGGATTCTCAAGGGGGCCTCACCCGCTTCCAGATTCCTGGCCAGAATTGCCAATGCCCGCCCACGGTTCTTCCCGCCGATTGCCAGCGTTAAATCAAACACCGACGCGCCAGGTTCCGTGCCGCGCAACGTCGCCACATCGCCGGCAGTGACAGCCTGACCGGGAGAGACATACGCAGCCAGCTTTTCCAGTTCACGTCTGACGGCATAGAGCGAACCACCACAGGTCTCTTTGAGTAAATCAATCGCGTCATCGCTGAGCCGGACCCCGACCCGTTCAACATCTTGTTTGAGCCAAGGAAGCCACTGCGCCTCTCTGAGGGGAGAACAATCGACCATCACTGCAGCCTTTGCCAAGGCCTGGGTGAATTTGAGTCGTCCGTCAAGTTTCGGTGCGGCGAAGATCACGGACGTGGAGTCATTCGGCTCTTTCAGATAGGGAAGGATCGCGTCGCACTCCCGGGCTGGAAGCTTATCCGCTGCTTTCACCACTACCACTCGTCGAGCGGCAAACACGGCTACTTCCGAAGCACAGGTGACAATTTCACTCCCGCTCACATCGTCTCCATAGAACAGATCGCAATTGAAATCGCTCTCGCCCTCTCCCAATAACGCGGATTTTAGCGCACCTAGTGCCATATCGCGCAGCAAGTCTTCCTCGCCAACCACTGCGTATAGCGGCGCGACCGTTCCTTGCGCGAGCTGCGCATTGAGCTGGGCATGAGAAATGGTTGAAGCCATCGTGAATATCCGATTTACTTGATAGCGCTGTCCACGTTGTCCGACGCTGGAAGTACGGGCGGCTTTGCCAATTGCCCTGATTCCAACTGGAGTAGAAAACGGGAAGCCAAGTCCTCGGCGATGAAACGGCCGGCTTGCTCTAAGGCCCGGTTCTGCAGAACGCGGTTAAATTGCAAATCGGACGTCACGTAGAACTCCGAAATGCCTTTCGCCGTTTGCGCCCACACGAGACGTTGCGTCCTGGTTTCCTCCACCTTGATAATCACCATAACCTCTGCGCGGCTTTCGACCGTGGTGGTCTGGCTGAAACTGAGCGTGGGAAGCATCACCGAGAGGATTTGCCCGGACAACACAAGATCGGCTGCCTCAGACTCTGAAACGACCTGAGCCCCACTGCCGGATGAAAATTCATGGCGCAGATAGTTGGTGTAGCGGGTTTCCAGATTCGGCTCAAAGCTTTTGTTTTCCAACGTCCGGACAATCAATCGCGGTGGCGGCACCGTCGGAGAAGACGTCGCGGGCGTCCCCCCGATGGTAGGCCCAGCTCCCTCCATACGGAACTGATAGCCGCACGCACCCAGAAGCACAAGGGACAGACACAGTGCTGAGACATGAATGCTGAGAATAAAAAGGTGGCACACCCTTGCGTTCCGATTCGCACCATTCTTGGTCTCAGATCTCAGCACTCAACACTTCCTTAGACGACAAAGTTTATGAGCTTTTTCTCCACATAGATCACTTTTTTTGGCTCTTTGCTCTGCAACCACTCCGCAATCTGTGCAAGAGCCAAACCTTCGACCTGCTCGCGAGAGGCATCGGCTCCCACATCGAGTTTAGCCCGCAACTTTCCATTCACCTGAATCGGGATGGTCAATCGATCGCTGACGGTCAGCGCCGGATCGAAGATCGGCCAAGGCTGCTGAGAGACGCTCGGCTGGTAACCAAGGACCTCCCACAATTCTTCCGCCAGATGGGGCGCGAAGGGTGCCAGGATCAAGACGAAGGGTTCGAGTAGGGCTCGTGAACGCTGCTCGGCTTTCGTCATCTCGTTCGTAAACACCATCATCTGGGAGATCGCGGTATTGAACCGCAACGCTTCGATATCCTCCGTCACTTTCTTGATCGTCTGATGGAGCAACCGCTCATGCTCGAGAATAGGGGCTGTTTCCACCACGGCGCTCGAAAGCCGGCCTTCTTCATTCACCATGAGTCGCCAGACCCGTTCGAGAAACCGCGTAACCCCTTCCGCACCCCTCGTACTCCAAGGCTTCACCGCCTCCAGCGGACCCATGAACATTTCGTAGAGCCGCACGGCATCGGCCCCGAACTGGTCCATCATCTCGTCGGGATTCACGACGTTGCCTCGGGATTTCGACATCTTCTGGTTGTCTTCTCCCAACACAATACCTTGATGCACCAGTTTCTTGAATGGCTCCAGTGTACTGACCACCCCAATGTCGTACAGAATCTTGTGCCAAAACCGCGCATAGAGCAAATGCAGCACGGCATGTTCGCTGCCGCCGATGTACAGATCCACCGGCATCCAATAACGCTCCTGTGCCGGATCGACGAGCTGGTCCTGATTCTTCGGATCGATAAATCGCAGATAATACCAGCAGGAACCGGCCCACTGAGGCATCGTGTTGGTTTCACGGCGCGCCGGCACCCCGCTGCTCGGGTCGATAGTCGTCAGCCAGTCGGTTAAATTTGCGAGCGGGCTTTCGCCGTTCCCGGACGGTTTGAAGTTGCTGGTCTCCGGCAACAGCAGCGGCAGCTGCTCTTCCGGGAGCGGAATGGCTTGGCCATCGACCCACACAATCGGAAAGGGTTCGCCCCAATACCTCTGACGGGCAAATAGCCAGTCCCGCAACTTGTAGTTCACGGCCTTGCGGCCCTTGCCCTGCGATTCTAACCAGGCCGTGATTTTCGGAATCGCGTCGCCCGGTGTCAGCCCATCGATGCTAAAGCTTCTATCCGGCGTTGTGGAATTGACGACGGTCCCTTTGTCAGTCGCAATGAACGCCTCCTGTTCAACCTGACCGCCCGCGATCACTTCTCGGATTGGCAAACCATAGGTCTTCGCAAAGGACCAGTCGCGCTCGTCGTGTGCTGGCACAGCCATGATGGCCCCAGTCCCATAACCCATCAACACATAGTCGGCAATCCAAATGGGCAGCGGTTCCTTGTTCACCGGATTCACCGCATAACCGCCGGTGAAGACTCCGGTCTTTTCCTTTTCGAGTTCCTGCCGTTGGAGATCGCTTTTTCTGGCCGCCGCCTCGCGATAGGCGGTGACCTCGATGCGCCGGTCGGCAGTCGTGACAACCGCAACTAGCGGATGCTCAGGCGCCAGCACCATATAGGTCGCACCGAACAAGGTATCGGGCCTCGTCGTAAAGATCCGAACCATGCCGGGGGCGCCGGCCATATCGAACTCGACTTCCGCGCCGATCGATCGGCCAATCCAATTCTTCTGCATCTCCAACGTGCTAGCCGGCCATTCGACCAGCTTCAAGTCTTCGAGGAGCCGATCGGCATAGGCCGTAATCTTCAACACCCATTGACGCATCGGCTTGCGCACCACATCGAACCCGCCGACCTCGCTCTTGCCATCGATAATTTCTTCATTGGCGAGCACCGTCCCCAGAGCAGGGCACCAGTTCACTGGCACTTCCGCCACATAGGCCAGTCCTCGCTCGAACAGCTTCAAGAAGATCCACTGCGTCCAGCGATAATAACCGGGGTCGATCGTGCTGATCTCACGTTCCCAGTCGTAGGACAGACCGACACGTTTCATCTGGCGTTTGAAGGTCGCGATGTTCTCGGCTGTCGTGATGGCAGGATGGACTCCAGTCTTCACGGCGTATTGCTCAGCGGGCAACCCGAACGCGTCCCACCCCATCGGATGCAGCACATTGAAGCCCTTCATGCGTTTGTAGCGGGACACGATATCGGTCGCAGTATAGCCTTCAAGATGGCCGACGTGGAGGCCAGAGCCGGATGGATAGGGGAACATGTCGAGGCAGTAGAATTTTGGCTTGGCCTGGTCGTCAGCGACACGGAAGGTCCGGTGCTGCTCCCAGTAAGCCTGCCACTTCGCTTCGAGGGCGTGATGATCGTAGGTCTTGCTCATCCTGGCACTGAGTCTCTCTCGTCTCGAAAAAGTCGATGGACTCTAACATAGACCAGTGGGAGCAACAAGAATCGACGACGGGTGAGACGCTTACGACTTAGGCCAACCTTCGAGGGAAAATCGCCCTGTCGAATCAGAGAAGATGTGCCCTGCAGGCTGTTAGGTTACAGGATGGCCGTTGAGGAGCATGGAAAAACCAGTAACTGAGACGAACTGAGTGAGCGGGGCGGGAGGCAGTTGAGAACTCGACTTGGCACTATGAATGAGGTGGGCGACGCCGAATTGTTTTGCCGCTATCAGACAACCCTCGTCATCATCCATATAGAGAGACCTTGTCGGATCGAATCCCAGCAACCGCTGACAATTGGGCCAATACTCCGGCCGCATTTTTAGATACCCCACTTCAAACGCATTCACGATTCTCTCGACGTGCCGATCGAGTCCGGTCTTGGCGACTTTCACCGACACGCCTGCCTCGTGCGCATTCGTCACAATCGTCACGCGCTTCCCAAGCTGGCGAAGGTAGCGCAGGAAATCTTCTGCTCCCGGCAGGAACCCGATCATGTGATCCAACTCACGATGCAACGCCACCACATCAAGGCCCACCTGCTTGGTCCAATAATGCAGGTCGGTCCAGGCCAGTTCACCTTCGACCGCGCGGTACATCGCCATCAGCCGGTTGCGCGAGTCCTCGAAGGTGAGGCTGTGAAGCGCCGCATAACGACGCGGCAACTCCTCTTCGAAAAAGAAATTGTCGAAATGGCGGTCGAGCAGCGTCCCGTCCATGTCGAGGAGGACATCGTCGATCTCGTTCCAATTGAGGAAGTGCTGAGGAGTGAGTGCTGAGTGCTGAGTCATTGTGAAAGTATATCGGAGGTCGACCGAGAAGACGAGCTGGTTGTGTTTGCCAAAATTCTTATGTTACGGTCGAGACACGATTCCCCATGCCACGCACCAAGAAAACCCCCACACAAACAGCACCAGTACCGTCAGCAATAACGGCTGGCCCACCTATTGTGGCTATTATTGGCCGCCCCAACGTCGGCAAGTCGACGCTCTTTAATCGCATGCTCGGCAAACGAACGGCCATCGTGGACGATGTTCCAGGTGTCACCAGGGATCGAAATTACGCCGACGCCACCTATCGGAATCGGCCATTCCGCCTGGTGGATACGGGGGGCCTTGACCCCTCGGCCTCGGAAGGCATGCTAGCCCTTATCAAGCGTCAATCGGAACTCGCCATTGCGGAAGCCGACATATTGATCCTGCTGATGGATGGCCGGACCGGACTAACGACCCCGGACCAGGAAGTGGTCCGTCTCTTGCGCGGGACGCCGAAACCGTTGTTTGTCGTGATCAATAAACTCGATACGCCCAAGGTCGAGACACTCGTGGCGGATTTCTATCAATTAGGTACCGAGACGCTCTATCCTATCTCTGCGGAACACGGCATCGGCGTCTCCGACCTTCTGGATGCGATCTATCCACTCCTCCTGGTCCCCGATGAGAACCCTGAGCAGACGACGATGCCCCGCATTGCTGTCGTGGGACGGCCGAATGTCGGCAAATCCACGCTGGTGAATGCCGTGCTTGAGGAGGACCGAGTGGTGGTCAGCGATGTGCCGGGAACCACCAGAGATTCGATCGATTCGATTGCCCTCCATCAAGGCCGACGGTATCTCTTCACCGATACGGCCGGTATTCGCCGGCGAGGAAAGATCGACAGAGGAATCGAGGGCTATAGCGTAGTCCGGTCGCACTTGGCCATCGGCCGGTCCGACCTCGGGATCTTGCTACTCGATTCCATTGAAGGCGTGACGGAACAGGACACCAAGATCGCCGGAATCATCATCAAGCAAGGACGGGCCTGCTTCCTCCTGGTGAATAAATGGGATCTTCGGGAAGGCGATAGCCAGGCCCGGCAGGAAGTTGAACTGGAACTTCGGCGGCGCTTTCCCTTCCTGACCTGGGCGCCGGTCCTCTTCGCATCCGCGGCTCATCCCGACTCACTGGGCCAGCTCTTTCCGACCATCGACAGGGTATTCGCAGCTTTTTCAAAACGGATCCCGACCGGAGCGTTGAACAAGTTCCTCCAGGAGATCCTCGCCACCCATCCCCTCCCTGTGCGCAAAGGCAAACCGACGAAGATCACCAAATCTGCCTTCATGACCCAGGTCGCGACACAACCGCCTGTCTTTGCCTTGTTTGTTGGCCACCCGGACAACATCACGCCCGCCTACCTCCGCTTTCTCGAAAACCAACTCCGCGACGAATATGGATTCGAGGGAACCCCGATTCGCATGCTGGTTCGCAAGAAATAACTGGTTCAATTTTCGCCACCATAACACCATCTTTGTGCGCCGCCTGATTCTAGGCGTCACGTTGGGATCGGTATTCGCAGGATAGTCGCACTTTCTCCATCCCTCCCCATGGGTGCAACTCTTGCACAGTCCGGAGAGCATTCCCCCGAAAGGATACGCGTGCCACGATCTTCCCAGCAGAACCAGCTCAACTCCACGCAGAATGATGTCTCAGGATTCAGAGGAGACGGCCCCCGAGGAACAGATGCGACGCCAGAACCCCTTCTCCCTTCTCCCAACTCGGGCATGATCGTGTTTTCCTCAACTGCGCGCATTCTGCACATGAATGGACCAGCCCGTGCACTGATGACGTTGTTCGGTACATCCCATAAGCTCTGGCCGCAGATGGCACCCGAATCCATGCCGTCCATCCTCACGGAGTTCTGTTACGACGTGCTGGCGCAACTCCGACGTCAAATCGAGGCGCAGGACTGGGCACAATTCGAAATGCGCCGCATCTGCCACATGGTCACACCATCCCTCTTGCTCACAGGGTTCGGTGTGCCGAACTCAACCAACGGTGAGATCCGGGTCATCCTGACCCTCAGTCCCCTGCCCTTCGTTCCATGTGCAACCGCGGATTCATGGCATCTCCACCCACCCGCCGATGTCCTCGCTCCCGTCAGTGGCGCAATTTCGTAAGAGCACCGCCTTCTGAGTCACTGTCGTGGCGGCTTTCGCCTTGACTCCTCCGTGGGCATCATGTTATTCGCTCAAGATAATGCTGCATTCCGCTCAGACAGAGACTCATTTCCCTGCGGTTCACGACAGCCCGCAGACCCCCCAGATGCGCGATTCCTCTCTTCGCAGGTTGCAGCGACGTGCGATCGAGACCCTCTGCGCCGTGGTGGTCGTCGTCACCCTCCTCGACCCCGTCCGTGCCGAAGAACCACCGGCGCCAGACGGAATGCTCTCGCCACCAGCCGCTGAAATCCCTGCTCCAACACCTGCCGCCGTTTATCCAGTCACCATTGATCCCTTCATAGAGTTACGGGGATCGGTGTGGCGGACCAAGGCCGGGATCGTCTTTCTCAAGACCCCGGTCGGACTGCTGACCCTCACTTCCAAAACAACGCTGAAAGATCTCAAAGCCTCGCAGGAAGTACGCTTTTGGGTGCATGAGCGCCATTCGGTCGTCGAGATCCGAAAGAGAGCCGACGGATCGTTAGTCCATCGCTACCTCAGCGGACCAATGATGTTCGGGACCGACGAGCCAAGAACGCTACGCTGGTGGGGGCCTGATGGGGAACAGACTGTCCAAGTCGGCACACAGGAAGAACACCTCACCAACTATCGCGAGGGAGATCTACTGACCGTCGAAGTTGATGATACGAACACCATCAGCGGGGTGCATGATTTACAGTACGACTTGCAGGTCAGCCAAGCCCCGCCGGTTGGCGCCGACGTGCAACTCCGCCTCTCGGGAACCGTGTCCAAGCTCAAGTCCAACTTCGTCTTTGTCCGCACCCCCATCGGCCTCGTCATGCTCAACTCGAAGATCGGAGTCCCTCGTGTGAAGGTGGGACAACCGATCACGCTGCACATCGACAGTGGACATGTCACCGTCACGCTTCCCTCCGCCACTGAGACAGCCGCCCCCCGACGCAGTGCGTCACCGACCCCCTAAACCAGCCCGCATACATAATAAAGATCGACCTTGCTCGATCAAGATGCTCAAAAAGGCCGTTCAGCAAGGCCGCAGCGAGCGAAGAGGCGAGACGTACGCTTCGGTACGTTGAGCCTCTGAGCGATGCGAGAACGACGCTGGCGGCCTTTTTCAGCATCCTTGCCAGGTTTGCTTGACAGGTCTCAGCCAAGCCCCCTAGACTCCGCCCCAATCATGCGCGCCACTACTCCCCAAACGCCTCCCCAACGTCCAGCCATGCAAGAGCCTGACAAGTTTGATAGGCTGTATCGAGACCATGTCGATCTGATTTATCGGTACGCTTATCGTCTCTGCGGCGAAGCGGAATCGGCGAAGGATCTCGTTCAAGAAACTTTTCTCAATGCCTACCAAGGACTCAAAGATTTTCGAGGCGAGGCGCAGATCTCCACCTGGCTGTACACCATCGCCTCACGGGCCTGCATACGGATGCGGCGCAAGCGCAAGGGGCAACCAGAGCACGAGCTGTCGATCGAGGAGTTCGTGCCCACCTCCGAGGGAGAGTTTCGTCTTCAGATCCCGATGGACGGGCTCAGTCCCGAAGAGGCACTGCAGAACAAGGAGCTCCGGCAGGCCCTCGACCAGGCGATCGAGAAACTGCCTCAAAAGTATCGGATGGCTCTAGTACTCCGCGATATGGAAGGGTTGAGTGCCAAAGAAGTGGGAACCATCATGGGCTTGAACGAGCGAGCCGTAAAATCGCGACTGCACCGAGCACGCTTGTTTGTGCGGCGGGAACTCAGCGCCCGCGGCATCACCCACCACGATGGCCACATGTCTGGAGGCGTGCGCTCATGACCAAGAAAAAGACGACAGCGCCAAAGAAACGGTCCGGACCATCGTCTCCCCGCCATACCCATGGCCAAGGCCATTGCGTGGATCTGCTCCGGCAGTTGTCTGCCTATATCGACGACGAACTCCCTTCCGACATTTGCCGGGAAATACGCCGGCATCTGGGAACCTGCCCGAATTGCGAAGTCTTCATCGCCTCCCTCCAGCACACCGTCACGCTCTGCCAACATCATCCTGTCCCACCGTTGAACTCGGCCGACCGGGCGAACATGCGCCGCGCGATTCTCGATGGGGCCAACGCACGGTGAAAAGGTCTATCGGGTTCATATTTCTGGCCCTACTACTCACAACTCCCACAAGGAGCCTATCCGACATTGGCCTTTCTACTGTCACGAACGGCGATGTTGAACGGACTCCTCGCGCGTTCCCGACCGAGGCCGAGGCGGAGTCGATCACCGTGGAGATCCGCTCGCGGATGTTCATCCCCCAGCAGGTCCACTTACATCATGACCGCAAGACCGTGCTACGGTTCCGCAGCTACGACACGGAACTCCATACGGTAGTAGCCAAGGAGCTCTTCCTCAGCGACGACCTCAACCTGGGCGGCAACGGAGCCCCGGAGTTCGGTCCAGACGGACTTAAGCGGGTGATCATCCCGGCTGAGGGCCTGATTGAGTTTCAATTCACACCGGCACGTACCGGAACCTTCTCGTACCTGTGCGACATGCCAGGTCACAACATGCAGGCCCTAATCGTGGTCGAATGACCAGGAGAGAGGGCGTCCTCTTCCTTCGTCGTTCGTCTCTCGTTTAGCAGGCTGCAGAAAAATTCTCCAGATATACAGGAATCTTATTTTTCAGCACGTTTGTAATAACAGGGGCGCCCGTGCATGGTGCTCAAAAAGGCCGTTCAGCAAGGCCGCAGTGAGGGAAGAGGCGAGGCGTACGCTTCGGTACGTTGAGCCTCTGAGCGATGCGAGAACGCCGCTGGCGGACTTTTTCAGCACCCTGCTAGCCTATTTCAGGTCCTCAAAGGTGCGTGGTACAGTACCGCCTTCTTCTCGTCCCTTAGATTAGGAGCCTGTCCGACATGCCGTACTTGTATACCTTTCAGCGTGGCCGATTCACGATCTTACTCCTCACCGGAATCCTGTCGATTGTCACTGTGATGACCCTGATCGAGGCCTCATCGGCATCAGCCGCTGCCGCGGTAAAGAAGTCGAAGCAAGCTGTCACCTCTGCTGAAACGACGGCTCAGCGTTATGCCGAATCAATGGGAGCGGGAAACAAGGTGGGCGTCGGTCAGCTCGACTTCGCTTGCCAATATCCCGTCGTGGCCGCAGCCCCCCATGGCATCAAAACCTATCCAGCCGACTCCGACCTTGTCTACGACTCCTGCTGGCAAGGCCTGAAAGCCGCGCATGCGCCCACGCTGGTCCGAAGCGACGTGGGCATGGAGGTCTTGTGGCCCAGTAATGGCGAACTGGTCTTTTTCAGTGAAGATGTGAACCGCTATCCCGCCTCAGCTTTCGTGACCGACTCGTTGGGTCTGAAACCACCGGGAACCGGATTCCATACTCACATTGTGGGAAGCGCGCCGCTCCCTTCTGCCTCGTTCCGCCTTCGACCGAATGGCCCAATTGTGGCGGTGCCGACCACCTTGGTGAAATTGTCCATCAGTTACCAGGATCCCCTCACAGCTCCGTTGACCTACGCAGCTGGTTCGGTCAAGTGGACGACGACCATTAAGCGGACCAGGCGCGCGCTGAAAGACATCACCACCCAGTGGGTTGTCCTCTCCGGGCTAAAGAAACACGGATTCGCGGGCGACACAGCGGTCGTGAACCTTCCCGTCACCAGCGGCTCCATCTTCGGCAGCGGCACGCAGGAACAGATTCCTTTTGCCACAGAAACCAGCCATGCCCTGCCCGACTCGCTGGTCTGGTGGGGACCGACAGACAGCCCGGGGCTCTTGACTGCTGCGGCAGCTCGCGCAGCCACTTTTCCCGAACTGCGTGACCGCGTGGCCATGTTGAATCGTGTGCTCATCATCGATCCCAATCAGGTCGAGGCCCTCAAGGTGCTGAGCCAACACCTCTATGCCGTCGTCCTGCGCGAAGCCATCCCCTTCCACAAACTCACGGTGAAGGATCAGGCACTGGCCTTGGTCGTGAACGAGCATTTCTGGAATATCTATTCCCAATCAGTGCGCACGGACCTGTCGCTGGGAATGGAGATGGGTGGGTTCGACAAACCGACGACCGCCGACTACCTGTACCGCATGCTCTCAGCTATGCAAACTTTGGCCGTCGTACGGCCGGACCAACTCGATAACCGATTTCGATTAGGCGTAGCCTTACGCTGGAACAACGATCAAGAGGCCATGATCGAGACCCACCGGTCCCTGGTCAAAGCCATCCCGGCTGAGCAAAGAGCCGGGAGAGCCGAAGCCTTGCTCCAGTTAGCCTGGTCCCGTATCAACAAAGTAGCTTGGAATCGCATCCTTGATGACTCAGACATTCGGGCTGCCTATCAGGATGCCGACGAAGCGCTCGCGCTCGCCGACCTGCCGCTCGATAAATTCATGGCCGAATACACCAAAGCCTACAGCTTGCTGTTTACTCCGGACCGAGACAATCGGGCTCTCTTGGAGCGACTGACGGAAGCCAAACGATGGTTTACTGAAGTTCCTGGGCAGACTCCGGACATCTGGAACTTCTTCGTCGGGGCAGAATCCTTGAAAGCGGTACTGGACGCAGATCCCATCTTCCAACCTGTGCTGGCTCAAGCGGAGGAAAAGAAGGGGTAACGGTCCGATTCACAATATCGTAGTTTTTTACGTCGCTTCACACAACTTGCTCGGCCATGTTCAGGCTCAGTGCAAACCCAAGGGATCTACATTTCCCGCCCGTTGATTTGGCATCACCTGAAGGCCTACTCGCTGTCGGGGGCGATCTGCGATCAGAACGGTTGCTCGAAGCCTATCGTCACGGCATCTTTCCCTGGTACAGCGACGATCAGCCCATTTTGTGGTGGTCTCCAGACCCACGGACGGTGCTCTTTCCCGACAAACTCCATATCTCGCGCAGCCTCAAAAGAAGCCTTCGTCCCGGCCTATTCAGCGTCACGCTCGACACCTGTTTTCGTGATGTAATGCAGCATTGCGCAGGACCAAGGCCGCAATATCCAGACGGAGGTACATGGATCACAGCAGAGATGCTCGATGCCTACACGACACTTCACAAACAAGGCTATGCGCATTCGGTTGAAACTTGGCAGGAAGGA
>JBDSDL010000226.1:0-11716 GCA_039920585.1 Nitrospiraceae bacterium
ATTGCGTACACGATCTGCTCCTCCGAAAACTTCGATCGCTTCATGGGTCCGCTCCTTTCGTCGAGGACCGCCGAAGCTGTCAGTGTACTCTAGTTTCAACCTGCCGTCGTTTTATGGGGAGACGTCAGGGGAGCTTACGCTAAGCCTAAAAAGAAATCTGTCAAGAAATAACCGATGCACCATTGACTTGCCTAGGGCAGAAATAGTTTCCTATCTGTAGGGGAACCCGTTGACAAAATAAAACTAGGGTTATCCATAGTATTTTATGGTGATGAATCAGAGATATTATTGCCGAAATTTGGCGCAACCATCCTTTATTATCTCCCCTCCGGTACTGTTAATTTTGCTTTGATCGGTTTATTGGCCCCCCTCTAAAGATGGATTGTTCTTTTCCCTGGTTGTGGCACACTCAGGAGCCTGATAGGCGCAAGTACTGTCAACATGTGAGGATTTCTGTTCATGGAAAGCTTTCTGCCATTTCATAAGGCTGATCTGGGTGATGAAGAGATAGCAGGGGTCGTCGATGTCCTCCGTTCTGGCTGGTTGACTACCGGACCCAAGGTGAAGGAATTCGAGCAGGAATTCGCCGCGATGGTCGGCACGCAACACGCTGTTGCGGTCAATTCCTGCACGGCGGCACTCCATCTTGCGCTTGAAGCGGCTGGACTACGTGAAGGAGATGAGGTGCTTGTTCCGACGATGACCTTTGCCGCAACGGCAGAAGTTGTCACCTATTTCAAAGCAAAACCCATTCTTATTGATTGTGTCCAAGACACGTTGAATCTGGACACGGAGCGGATTGAAGGGGCCATCACGGATAAAACGAAGGCGATTATTCCTGCCCATTTTGCCGGCCAACCTTGCGATATGGATCAAATCCAGTCTATCGCTCGTGTCCATGGCCTGCACGTTATAGAAGATGCTGCCCACGCGCTCCCGGCGCGCTATAAAGGGAAGATGGTAGGGGGCATCGCCGACAGCACGTGTTTTTCGTTCTACGCGACGAAAAGCATCACAACGGGCGAAGGGGGGATGGTTACCACTAATAATGCCGAGTGGGCCGCGCGCATTCGGATGATGAGTCTGCACGGTCTGAGCCGAGATGCTTGGAACCGTTATTCCTCGGAGGGCTCATGGTATTACGAAATCCTCTCTCCCGGGTTCAAATACAATCTCACTGACATTGCTGCGGCACTGGGTCTGGCACAACTCAAAAAGTGCGATCGATTCTGGAAGGCACGCGAGCGATACGCGAATCTCTATCACGAGGGCTTTAGAGATCTGCCGGAAATTATTTGTCCGCAAGCAGCGTCCCACGTGCAACATGCCTGGCACCTTTACGTCATTCAACTGGACCTGGATCGTTTACGCATCACTCGCAACGAGTTTATCCGTCAACTGCAGCAAGCCGGTATTGGGTGCAGTGTGCATTTCATTCCCCTACATCTTCATCCTTATTACCGAGACATGTGGGGCTACCAACCAAACGATCTTCCGATTTCCAATATGGTGTTCCAGCGCACTCTTTCATTGCCGTTGTATTCCAAGATGACGGAAGGCGACATTGATCGTGTCATTGACACGGTGCGTAACCTCGTCATGGAAAACCGACGATGATGAAGCGGACATTTGATATCTGTGCTTCTACTCTAGGGCTGCTCATCACTTGGCCGCTCCTGCTGATTATCTCCATTCTGATCAAGCTTGACTCGCGTGGACCCGTGATCTTCAGCCAACTGCGTGTTGGAAAAGAATTTTGCCCGTTCAGGATATACAAATTCCGAACCATGGTTGAGGGAGCTCCAGGCCAGGGTCTGCCTGTAACAGTTGGGCAGGATGTCCGTGTGACGAGGGTGGGCCGAATCTTGCGGAAATTCAAACTTGACGAATTACCGCAGTTGGTGAACGTGCTTGTGGGCGATATGAGTCTTGTAGGACCAAGGCCAGAAGTTCCTCGTTATGTCGAGCCACTGCGTTCAGAGTATTCGGAGGTACTTGTCGTTCGCCCCGGAATTACAGACCTGGCATCGCTGAAGTACATCGATGAAGCAAGTCTCCTTGCGTGTTCCAGAGATCCCGAAGAGGAGTATCGAGTCAATGTTCTTCCAGAAAAGCTCCGATTGGCAAAGCTGTATGTTCATAATGCGTCCCTTCGGCTCGATTTCGCAATTATCGTTCAGACGCTGTTGCGAATCGCTAACTTGTCAGTTGTGGTCTGTGAACTCCCTGAGTTGAAGGCTACACCTCAGTCTTCATCAGCCTCACCGTGGGTGAGCATCTCGTCAATGGTTATGCGGTTGCGGAGACCTATTATTGTGGTGCTTGATGTGGCCATGATAATTTCGGCGAACTACTTAGCGTTTGTGTTGAGGTTTGACGGGAACGTTCCATCAGAGGAAATCGGGACGTTCCAGCAAACCGTGTTCTGGTTAGTCGGGATTCGTGGAGTGGCATTTGCCGTATTTGGACTTCATGAGAGTCGCCGGAGGTATACAAGCCTTTGGGACCTGAAAAATATTGTGGGCGGAGTCTTAGCGAGCACAATCATATTCTATGGTTGGGTGTATTTGGCGTTGGGCATCAACGATTATCCCCGCACGATCTTTGTGATCGATGCTGTTCTCCTTATTGGGCTTCTAGCAGGGGTGAGGCTGCCATTTAGAATCTTTCGTGAGGCAGTCATTTATCGAAAGAAAAAGAGGGTTCTCGTGGTCGGTGCTGGAAACATGGGAGAACGAGTTGTGCGGGAGATGAAGACTCGTCATGAATATCATCGCCAACCAATCGGATTTGTCGACGACCAAGTAGTCCTTCTCAATCAACGTATCCACGGCGTCAGGGTCATGGGTACGCTAGGGGATCTCCCGAGGCTTGTGGAGAAGCATAGGGCCGAAGAGGTCGTGATTGCGATACCCGATGCGACGCCCGATTTCATCAGGGACCTCATCAACAAATTGGAGCCTTACGAGGTCTCAATTAAGACATTGCCGAGCGTAAAGGAGTTTCTGGCCGACGAAAGTTCGATGAGTCAAATTCGTAATGTATCCCTTACAGACCTGTTGACGCGAGCGCCTGTGAGTTTGGCCACCATTGAAGCAACAAGACAAATGGTCAGGGGTAAAAGTGTGTTGATCACCGGTGCTGGTGGCTCGATCGGCTCCGAATTAGCTCGGCAGATCAGTTTGTTAGGACCCAGTGCCCTCCTGCTGTATGAGCGCCACGAAAACAGTCTGTATAACATTCATAAAGAGCTAGAAGACCAAGGGCTTTCTTGTTGTGTAGTGCCGATCATCGGGGATGTCACCGATGCTCATCGATTCAGCATGGTGTTGGAGGCACATAGGCCTCAGATCTTGTTTCATGCGGCTGCCCACAAGCACGTGCCTCTTGTGGAACTAAACCCTGCCGAAGCCATGAAGAACAACTGTGTAGGTACGCGCATTATCGCCGAGGTTGCGAGCAGATACGGGGTTGAACAGCTCGTCCATATCTCAACTGACAAGGCGGTCAACCCGTCGAGTGTTATGGGGGCGACCAAACGGGTGGCCGAACTCATAATTCAGGACATTGCGCGCACCAGTCGGACGCGGTTCAGTATTGTACGATTTGGCAATGTACTTGGTAGTAGTGGAAGTGTTCTGCTACGCTTCCAGGAACAAATCAAGGCGGGTGGGCCGGTGACTGTCACCCACCCGGACATTACACGATATTTCATGCTTATTCCTGAGGCTGTTCAGTTAGTACTTCAGGCAGCGACCATTGGCGAACAAGGCGGAACCTATATTCTTGATATGGGAAAGCAGATCAAGGTCTTAAGTTTGGCGAGAAACCTTATTAGGTTGTCCGGTTTCGTTCCAGGGAAGGATATTCCCATTCGATTTGTCGGGCTCCGAGCGGGGGAAAAACTATATGAAGAATTAGTTGGCGAAGGCGAGGTCGCAGTGTCCTCATCTCTGGATAAGATTCTACAGATCCGAGCCGCAAGCCAGTCCAGTTTCGAAGGGTTCAAAGAAAAGCTCATTGCCTTGGAAGCGGCAGCCTATCTCGACAAACCCAGTACGGTCATCGAACGACTAAAGGAGATTGTTCCAACCTTCCGTTGTTCTGTTGATTCGGAGACTTCGATGGTGCCAGTGGGCACAGACTCTGTCGATGAGGAAGTTGCTCGCTAGTGAGTTGCTGCATATCGAGGCATACGCACTAGCTGGGAACAGGGCCGATTCGCATGAAGGTTTTCTTATTGCTTGCGGAATAATATTCAACCGACTGGACATTCAACCGAGGGAATGAGTTCTATGAAGGTGACCCCCACACAAGATCAATCAGGGATGGCCATGCTGCATGAGTATGCCGGAGTCGTACTGCGAAGCAAATGGCTTATCCTGGGGAGCGTCACTCTCTCCATGGTACTGGCATGGAGTTACTGTGTCATCGCGCCGAATTACTATCGGTCAGAAACGTTAATTGTTGTGGAAAGTCAGAAGCCACTTGAGAAAGTTGCTCACGAAGCAGGGGATGGAGGTTTCGAGCAGCGTCTCTTTTTGATTCAACGGCAAATCATGAGGCATGATTTTCTGAGTGAGATTGTCAGGGAGTTCAATCTGTTCTCTAAGGAAGTTGAAGAAGGCAGTGAGGCTTTCCCTGTCGTGGCATTGACCGGCGCAATCAAGGTCGAGAGGATCAAGACGGACCAGGCAGGAAACGCTTTCTCAGGGGGCGGGCTCGAAGGATTTACAGTGTCTTTTATGCATCAAGATCCGATGACTGCAATGAAGGTGACCGCACGGATCGCGGAAAAATTCATTGAGGAGAACATGAAGGAGCGTGAGTATGATGCTGAGGGCGCAGTGCGGTTTCTTGATGACGAGCTGAGGAGAATAAAGCTCGAATTGGAAAAGAAAGAAGAGCAGATCACTGCATACAAGAAATCACACACGGGTGACCTTCCGCAGCAAACAAATGCCAGCTTCCTCTCGTTGGATAGATTGGAAAATGAGATCAATTTGATTAACGAGAGTATTCAGCGGCATTCCGACAGACTGAGGGTGCTGGATAAGGCGGTGCAGGAGTATCAGCTATACGGGTGGCAAAATCCTGCGTTTGGGATCATTCCCAGGGAATCTGATCCACTTTTTCAGCAGCTAAAAGAATTAAGGGACAAACTGGTCAAGCTAAGGGCAGAATTCAGAGACGAGTACCCCGAGGTTACGCTGACAAAAGAAGAGATACGGAAAATCGAGGCAGAAATGATCGAAACGCATGGTCTCGACGCGATCAAGCCGGACAAGTCACTGCGCGACCCGTATATTCAGAATCTTTTGAAACTACAGGGCGATGAAAAAAATGAATTGAATCTTAACAAACAACGCCTCGAGATCTTGCACGCTAGCCGGAGAGGTCATGAAAAACGTGTGGAGAGGTCTCCTATAGTTGAACAGGACTTGCTGCTTCTCGAGCGTGACTATGGCAGCATGAAAGCCAACTACGCTACGCTGTTGGATAAGCGGTTGCATGCGCGGGTAACAGAGAATATGGAAAAACAGCAGAAGAATGGGAGATTCCGCATCGTGGACCCAGCCGGTTTTCCACGAGCACCCAGCGTACCGAACAGGCCGAGAGTTTTGGTGTTGGGATTTTTGCTCGGCTCTGTTTTGGGTGTAGGATTTTCGGTAATGCGCGAGCGACTCACCCCCCAGTTCCGTGGGCCGGAAGACGTGGAACTTCTGATGGGCCCTCAGTTATTAGTGGCAATTCCAGACTTCTCATTTCTGTTGAGCCAAAGGAAATCCTTGCACTATTTCCCGAGCTCTTATCAACAGAAACGATCCCTTGGAGGTACCCTGGTGCCCCAAGTGGAAGGTACAGGGGCAAAGCGGCAAGGGCATCCACAGAATGGTTTTCGTTACGAGAGAAGGTTCGTGGCGAAGCTTTTCCCGCACTCCATGGCTGCTGAACAGTATCGTGTCGCAGCCGCGAGAGTGCAACTACTCAACACTAATGCAGGTTCGAAGGTTGTGGCTGTGACGAGTGCAATCAAAGGCGAAGGGAAAACGACAACTGTTATTAATCTCGGCTATACTCTCGCACGAGATTTCGGAAAGCGAGTGCTTCTGCTCGATTGCGACTTCGTCTTCCCCGAACTGCAGTACTTCGCCGAAAAACCGTCCAAATATGGGCTGGTTGATTGCTTCAGAGACAACATTCCTGTGGAGAAGGCGATGACCTCCTTTACCGATATTCCCTGCTGGATCCTGCCGACGGGTGAGTCGGGGCATGGTTCCACCGACCTACTAAAGACAGGTCCGCTCGAACGTGTTCTGTCACAGTTGCGCGATAAATTTGAATATGTCTTGATAAATGCCCCACCGATTCTTCCCGTGGCCACGATGAATGTACTCGAAAGACACACTGATCTCCTCCTTCTCGTAGTGAGAGCGAATTTGACGTCGCAACAAGTCGTCAAGCGGGCACTCGACTCGCTGCGAGTATCGAATCCCATTCATGTGGTCCTCAATGGCGTTCCGGTGCAATCGCTTCCGCACTACATGTCAGAATATGCTGTCTTTGACAGTCGAACGGCTGTTTAGTTTGCGTGCGTTCTATCTTGCGCTCATTACAATTTTAGTACGGTGTCACAAAGGTTGTAGCCCTCCACGCAAGTCATGCTTCCATTCAGTATTGTCATGAGACAGTCCGTCCCAAGCTACGCCAAGCGGCAGGTCCGCAGGACACTGAATAGCGGCAGGAGCTTGTTCGAGTAATACTCAAAGGGCCACTTTCGAGGTGGCAAAACCTTCTCCCGGGTCGTCGATCGCTCCTGGGCGGTAGAAGCTCATTATGTACATACTTGGCATTTCTGCTTTTTACCACGATAGCGCCGCTTGCCTGGTGCAGGACGGCGAGATCGTCGCGGCGGCACAAGAAGAGCGGTTTACACGAAAGAAGCACGACCCGGGATTTCCACGGCGAGCGGTTGGGTATTGTCTGGCCCAGGCCGGGATTGGCATCAAGGATCTGAAATATGTCGTCTTTTATGACAAGCCGCTGATCAAGTTTGAGCGGTTGCTGGAAACCTACCTGGGATTTGCCCCCAAGGGAATCCAATCGTTCCTGGCCGCGATGCCTGTGTGGTTGAAAGAGAAACTTTTTCTGCGAAACTTGTTGAAAAAAGAAGTGTTGGCCTGTTCGAACGGCATCGAGACGTCAGCATTGCCGGAGTTCCTCTTTGGCGAACATCACGCGTCCCACGCCGCATCAGCGTTTTATGCCTCACCCTATGAACGGGCGGGTGTGCTGTGCATGGATGGGGTTGGGGAGTGGGCGACCACATCGGCTTGGCTGGGAGAGGGACATACACTGACTCCGCTGTGGGACATTCCGTTTCCTCACTCGATCGGTCTCCTGTATTCAGCCTTCACCTATTATACGGGGTTCAAAGTTAACTCCGGTGAATACAAAGTCATGGGGTTGGCTCCGTATGGAGAGCCCAAGTATGTCAAGGCCATTTACGAACATCTGATCGATCTCAAGCCGGACGGCACGTTCAGAATGAACATGGAGTATTTCAATTACTGCACCGGCTTGACCATGACGAGCCGCAAGTTCGATGGCGTGTTCGGTGGCCCCCCTCGCAAGGCAGAGTCGAAGTTCGGTCAGCGCGAGATGGATTTAGCTCGATCGATTCAGGAAGTAACGGAAGAGGTCATGCTGCGGCTGTCGCGAACGATGCACAGTGAAACGGGCGTGGACTATCTTTGTTTGGCAGGCGGTGTCGCGCTCAATTGTGTCGGGAATGGAAGGGTGCTCCGAGAGGGACCGTTTAAGGGGATATGGATTCAGCCGGCAGCAGGCGATGCAGGCGGGGCGTTGGGTGCTGCGCTGAGTGCTTGGCACCAGTATGAGAACAAGCCAAGGACCTCAGACAATATCCATGACAAAATGAAAGGGAGCTATCTGGGGCCGGCATTCAGCAATGAGGATGTTGAAGCAAGGCTGAAGACCCTGGGGGCTGTGTATCGCCGGCTTGATGAGAAGGATCTGTATGGTCGAGTGGCCGATGAACTAGCGGCGGGAAAAGTTGTGGGGTGGCATCAAGGACGTATGGAATTTGGACCACGATCTCTTGGCGGGCGAAGTATTCTAGGGGATGCGCGGAACACGAAAATGCAGTCTGTGCTGAACCTCAAGATTAAGTACCGTGAGTCGTTCAGACCCTTTGCGCCTTCCGTGTTGAGAGAGCGGGTGTCGGACTACTTCCAGATGAACTGTGATAGTCCCTACATGCTGCTCGTGGCTCCGGTTCTTGAAAAACGGCGACTCCCCTTCGACCCGGGCCAGAAAGAGCTCTGGGGCATCGATTTGCTCAATGTGCCACGCTCGGACATTCCATCCGTCACGCACATCGACTACTCTGCCAGAATTCAGACGGTTCACGAGGAGACGAATCCCCGGTACTACAAGTTGCTCAAGGCGTTTGAGGAAAAGACGGGGTATGCCACTTGTGTGAATACGTCTTTCAACGTGCGCGGTGAGCCAATTGTTTGCACGCCGGAAGATGCTTATCGCTGCTTCATGCGGACGGAGATGGATATCCTGGTGATCGAGAATTATGTGCTGAGGAAAGAGGATCAGAAGCCCCTTGAAGGCGATACTGATTGGAGAAAAGAATTCGAGCTCGATTAGCTGAAGGAAGGACAGGGATAATGGAGCAAGCAGTCACACGCAAAGAGCTACGTCATTTTGGACTGTTGGTCGGAGCGGTCTTTTCTGTGATCGGTCTTTGGCCGCTCGTATTTCGCGGGGAGCCGTTACGCCTGTGGGCAGTCGGAGTTGGAGGTCTGCTCATTGCCTGTGGTGTAGTGCTTCCCTCTGTATTAGCCCCCGTTCATAAAGGGTGGATGTGGGTCGGGCATATTCTGGGGTGGATAAATACCAGGATTCTGCTCGGCGTCGTGTTTTATGCTCTGGTGACTCCGATTGGACTTGTGCGCCGTCTCATGGGGAAGGATACGATGAGGCAGGCATTCGCCGAGTCGAGTACGACCTACAGGGTTGTCCGATCTCCAAGACCCCATTCCCATATGAAATACCAGTTTTGAGCCGGTGTTCGTCAACAGTAGGAGGGACGTATGGGCGATTTTGTGATGGAATTGTGGGCTTTCATGAAGGAACGCAAGAAGTTCTGGCTTCTCCCCATTATGCTCGTATTGGTTCTCCTGGGGAGCTTGATTGTTCTGACGCAAGGATCTGCTGTCGCTCCTTTCATCTATACCCTGTTCTAAAGGGTCTAGATCGACCGCAACGCTCAGGCTACGGGCTCAGTGACGGGACTATTCCATGGTTGTCTCGCTTGAGAGTTTGAAGAGATTGAGGACTTGGCACTCCAAGGTTTCCCTCCTCCCGCTTCTTCCGATGTCTCTTCGGAAAACGACGACAACTCAGAACCAGGGCGATCAAAGAATGAGTCTCTCGGCGCGGGGTGTGCAACTCGACTTCATTCGACTAGGCAAACCCGTGGAGAATGCCTTTAGGGAGTCTTTTAACGGCCACCTGCACAGCTCGCTAGGCCACCTGACGTCGGCTGAGTTTGTTGGGCAATGTCAGGGCCACCGTCAAGGAGAAGTTTTCCTTGAAACCTTCTCCTTGACGGTGGAGCTTAAGATTCCACACCTAAAAAATGCTTTTGCTGACCTCATTCGAAAATGAACTTTCATTGCCCGCACTGTCGTAGGCAGTGATGACAAAGAAGTAAGTTGTGTTTACTGAGAGCCCCGTCGCTTGGTAGGAGGGTGTTCCAGCCGGGACTATGGCCAAGGCAGCGCCATAGGCGCCGGATGCTGTTGCTCGATAAATTTTGTAACCAGCCAAGTCGCTGTCTGTGCTTGGAGTCCATGTCAATATGGCGGACGAGGTCGTTGGAGCGCTGACGGTCAGTGTGACCGCTACCGTTTTCGATGAAGATCCCGGCGCACTTGCTGTGATGGTGCCGTTGTACGTTCCAGCGATAAGTCCTGTCGTGTTCACAGCGGCGGTTAATGGACTACTGCTGCTACCAGATGCAGGACTGACGCTCAACCATGAGGCGCTATCGCTTACGGTCCAGTTCACTATTCCTCCGGCATTCGTCAGAGCAACGGTCTGATTTGCCGGGCTTGTTTCGCCCTGCATCGCCGTATATGTCAGACTTGTTGGGCTCAAGCTGATGGTGGTGGCCGAGGTGACTGTGAAAGTTACGGGGACTGTCACGCTCGACGCTCCAGTTGCGCTCAGGGTGATATTCCCATTATAGCTACCCGCAGCCAGGGTCCCTGTGGTTACGTTTGCAGTGACGACGCCATTTCCTGTGGCAGAGGCAGGTGAGACTGCCAGCCAGGTGGTGTTGGGGCTCGCATTCCAGCTTAAGGTTCCGCCACCCGTGTTGCTAATATTCAGGGTCTGGGTGATGGGGTTGCTACTCCCTTGCTGAGCCGTAAAGGATAGACTGAATGGACTTGCTCCGATCACAGGATTGACTGGAGCTACTGGGGCTGAAGGTGGCGTGATCAATTGTGCCAACCCCGGCATCTCCGCAGCCAATCTGTTCATCGACCGTCCACCGGCATTTCCGTTTCCTGATGCTGAGGCGGTACTGGCGCCTGCAGCAGCAAGAGGGGTGGTTCCGGTTGGTTTTGCGCCACCTGCTATTGATCCCGTGACTGTCGCCGGCGACGGTGCGACGCTCATGGTCGAAAGAGGTACGGACTCCCCGAGGCTTCTATTTGGCGAGGAGGGTTCCGTGGGTTGAGAGGTAACGTTGTCACTTGCTGGAGATAGTGGATGTGCTGGAATGGAGCTGACAGGCGAGGAACCGGATGGAGAAGGTTCGACGGACGCGACGGGAGCGTTCTGTGATTTTCGAATCAGTCGATGCGGCTTGTGGGTTGAGGTTTGCACGTCCTTCCTCTCCAAGGATTTCATTGGGTATGGATGGGCTGGGTTAAAGCTCTCAATGTGCCGCCCTTGAGTGCCTGCTCCGCTGGTTTCGTAGGTGGTGGACCCTATCAGCTGTTGGGCGGAGGCAATGGAAATAGGCTGAATGAGTGATAATAGGGCCGTCACGAAGCCAAATGAGATCACCCGAGTCATGCTCACAGACTGGTGTATCGCTTGGCGCATGGTCTAAATCCTCCGTATTTCAGTACCGCCGCTGCACGTATCTATGACGCCTGTTCTATACGTAACATCGCCTAGTACTGGTAGGCGATCCGTTCACGGTACGTCCAGATTCGGATAGACACTGCTAGTAGGAGGATTGAGCAAGAGCAATGCCTTGGCTCCGGCAGGTGATCGACCAACCCATAAATGCAGGATAAGTCTGTTAAAACAATAGCCTGAGATGTCGATATGTCAAAGCTGTGAGGAAGGTCTGAGGAGGGGAACCTGTGTGTGTAGACAGTAGTTTCCGAAGATTTGAACATGTCATGTGCATAATGTTTTAGGGGCTGGCATAGCTAAAGCGACCTGAGCGGGGTAGCTTTAGCGAATGATTTATGCGCGGCGGAGCCGGTTGAGCGGGAAACAGCAGGGGCGGCTGATTGATCTGTTTGTCGAGGGAGCGACCGCGCGGGCCGCGGCAGAGATTGTCGGTGTGAACCGGAACACCGCGCGAACGTTTTACCACCGGCTGCGCCAGTTGATTGCCAGTAAGCTGCCCAGCTATGACTTGTCTGGCGAGGTT
>JBDSDL010000227.1:0-7637 GCA_039920585.1 Nitrospiraceae bacterium
GATGATGCGTGAACTGAACAAGGCCCGCGGGACAACCTTCGTAATCGTCACTCATAACGACAAACTGTCTGCCCAAGCCGACCGGATCGTGCATATGCAAGACGGCCAAATTGTATAAACGACTCTGCCGTATCCTGTCGTGTTCACCAAAGCGTTCTCGTGCCGAACCAACCCATCGTTTACATGCAATAGAATAGCTCGTCTACCCTTGACGAGAGCCATTTCATCCAATAGACTCTGCAAAATACCTCAACTCGCATGGAGTTGTCCCTCGATGTCTTACTATCGGTCAGTTCGTGCCGTTGCGATCTTCGTGGGTCTGATCATTCCTGCCCAGGCGATGGCACTGGAATTCGTCTCCGTTGGGCCTCGATCGATGGGCATGGGAGGCGCCGGCGTGGCTGTGACGACGGACTCCTTGGCCACCTATTGGAACCCTGCCGGACTCGCGATGACCCAGACGGTGGATGTCCGGATTCAAGGCGGTGGACAGGTGATCGATCGTCTCGGCATCGCCGATGCCGTTCACGACCTCGAAAATTTCAATCCCAATGATCCGAATACCGCTGCGAATCTTATTAAGGCCCAAAACATCGCCGATCGAATCAATCGCCCAGGCGCCACGGTATCGATTAACGGCTCCGCTGGTCTCTATGTCAAAGGACATCTGGGCGAGCACGCATTCGGCCTGAACATATCCGACGTTGCAACGGGTGGCGGATTTGTTTCTAACCCTGTAAGTGCCGTCTGCAACACCGGCCCTGCTTGTGTAGGCGCAACTTCTGTGTCCCTAACCGGCGCAATGGCCCTCCGAGGGTTCGAGGCCAGACAGGCGGCATTTTCCTATGCCTACGCCTTTTCCGATAAAATGTTTTCAATCGGCGTGACGGGAAAATTTATTCAGGGTGCGGCTTACAATGGGAGTACGACCCTCACCGGCGGAACCGACGTGTCGATTACGGACAACTTTGGGAAAGCCACGATCTCGACAGCCTTCGGGATCGACGTGGGGGCCATCTACCGTCCATCCTCATGGCTGCGTTTCGGCCTGGTAGCCAAAGACATCAATCAACCGACCTTCGATGATGTCAATGGAGGAGAGCTGAAACTGGGACCGCAAGTACGCGGCGGTGTCGCGGTCAACCCCTATTCCTCACTGACATTGACCGCAGACGTGGATGCGACCTCGAACAAGACGTTTGTTCCAGGCATCAAAAGCCAGGTGTTGAGTCTGGGGGCCGAACAGACGATCTTCTCTGAATTCCTGTCGTTCCGTCTCGGCGCCTTCAAGAATATGAAGGATCCTGGGACACCCTTCACCCCTACTGCAGGGTTGGGACTACGAATCTTTGCGCTCCGTGTCGATGTCGGCGGCGGGTATGACTTCCGAGAAGAGGGCGCGCTGGTATCAGGCTCTGCCTCTTTGACATTCTAATGGTATACTGAACCCATGTTCATGCTCCATCATCTGCGACGTGCCATCTACATCTGCCTTCTTCCTCTCCTAGTCGCTGGCTGTGGCGGCTTACAGGAAGTGTGGGAAGGACCAGGCGCGAGAATGTTCCGGCCTCAAGCCATTGCAGTGCTTCCCCCCATGGCAAGCCAGTACGACAACGCACGCGAGGATATTCAAGAAGTCTTGTCCGGCGCCCTGAACAAGACTGCCAATATCGAGCGGGTGGTGTCTCCTGAAAATGTGACGGATATCTTCCAGGCTTCGAAAGAGGCATTCGATGCGTTGGTGTTCTACTTCTCGCGCCTGGAAATGACGGGTCAGTCCGACAAGGATTCTGCTATGAAGTTGGGCAAGGCGCTGAACGTGGACTCGTTTTTAGTCGTACGGGTCAACTCCTGGGAATACATGCGCAAGGAAGGCGACAATGTCGGTCGAGTCGGCCTGAGCCTCCGTCTAGTCGATGCCACCACCGGCACCACCGTGTGGAAGGCGCGACATGAACGGTCGAGCAGCTATATGTTCTACCGTCCGAATTTAAAGGATGTCGCGAAAGAGCTGGCGGCTGAGATGATTAAAGCCATGCCCCCCCAAGCCAAACAGTAGTCCCCGCCTCGGCTCTTATTCATTTGGTTTGTTTGGTTTTTTGGTTGGACGAAACTAATCAGACTAATACCTTTTTCATCCCACAGGATGCTCAAAATGGTGTCCAGCAAGTCCGCAGCGAACGAGCAACGATGATCCTTCCAAGCTTGCTCGTGTACGTTTCCTGGGGTGGCCCGGATGAATCCCCCACTGCGCGCGTCCAACGAGGGCCTTCTGAGACCGCGCGTTGCGCGAGCACAGGGGACTCACCGGTCCATTCCTCCCCTGCTGGCAGGCTTTTTCAGCATCCGGCTAGTGGACTTTTGGTTGAGCCGCTCGCATGGCGGTTTTCAACGAGCGCACAAATTCAGCCACATGCTTCACCATATCTGGTTTCTGCTGGTATGCGGCAATCTGCTTGACGATCGCGCTACCGACGATCACCCCATCGGCAATGGCCGCAACCTTGGCAGCGTCTTCCGGCGTCGCAACTCCAAAGCCGACCGCTACCGGAACGCGAGTGACCTTCTTGATTTTCTCGACGTTCTTACCCACATCGGCCAGGTTGACCAATTTCGCGCCGGTGATGCCGGTCAGCGACACGTAGTAGACGAAGCCCTGAGACTGGCGCGCCACAAAGGTCCGTCGTTCTGCCGTACTCGTGGGGGCAAGAAGATAAATCAGTGGAAGTCCTGCCGCGGCAGCCGGCCCTTTGAGCGGGCCTGCTTCATCCGGCGGCATGTCAGGCAAGATGAGCCCGTCGACACCGGCTTGGGCGGCCTCCTGGCAGAACCGTTCAGGACCGAAGGCGTGAATACTATTGTAATAGGCCATCAAGACCAGTGGTATCTGTGTCTTGGCCCTGAGGCCAGTGACCATAGAAAGAATTTTTTGAAGCGATGTTCCACTGCGCAAGGCTCGTTCTGCCGCCTGTTGGATCACAGGCCCATCGGCGATGGGATCGGAAAACGGAACACCCAGCTCAATGATATCGGCGCCAGCCCGCTCTAACTCCACGACAAGTTGTTCGGTGTCTTGCAATGAGGGATCGCCTGCCATCACATAGGCAATGAGAGCCTTCTCGCCTTTCTGACGAAGCTGCGCAAAGGTACGATCGAGCTTCGATGTCACAGCGTAATTCCTCGCATGTTGGCGATCTGCTGGACATCCTTATCTCCACGACCGGATAGATTCACGACTAGAAGCTGGTTCTTCTTCATCGTGGGCGCGACCTTCATCGTATGAGCAATGGCATGGGCGCTTTCGAGGGCCGGCATAATCCCCTCTTCTCTGGCCAATAGATCGAATGCTGCCATGGCTTCGTCATCGGTCACTGAGGTGTATTCAGCTCGCCCTTGATCCCGCAAATAACTGTGTTCGGGGCCGATCGCGGCATAATCCAACCCGGCTGAAACTGAATGGGTCAGATTCACTTGCCCGTCATCACCCTGGAGCAAATAGGTCATGGTGCCTTGCAAGACACCCGGTTTTCCTCCGGCAAAACGCGCGGCATGTTTTCCGCTCGCGACCCCCAGGCCGCCGGCTTCAACGCCGATCATTTTCACCTTCTTGTCCCGGATGAATGCATGGAAGAGTCCTATGGCATTGCTACCCCCGCCGACGCAGGCAATCAGGCAATCCGGCAACCGCCCTTCAGCCGCAAGAATCTGCCGCCTGGCTTCACGTCCGATGATGGATTGGAAGTCCCGAATCATCATCGGATAGGGATGGGCCCCGAGCACAGAACCGAGAATGTAGTGGGTTGTGCGGATATTCGTCGTCCAATCCCGCATGGCTTCGCTGATGGCATCCTTGAGCGTGCGGCTTCCCGCATCGACCCCAGTGACGGTCGCGCCGAGCAATCTCATGCGGAAGACGTTCAGCGCCTGGCGCTGCATGTCTTCGGTCCCCATATACACTTCACATTGAAGCCCGAACATCGCCGCAACAGTCGCCGTCGCCACCCCATGTTGGCCAGCCCCGGTTTCAGCGATGATGCGAGGCTTCCTCATCCGCCTGGCCAGAAGCCCTTGACCGATCGCGTTATTGATTTTATGCGCCCCGGTATGACACAGGTCTTCGCGCTTCAAGTAGATCTTCGCTCCACCCAACCGCTTTGTGAGTCGTTGCGCAAAGTAGAGCGAGGTTGGGCGACCGACGTAGTGCTTCAAATAATAGGCGAGTTCGGACTGGAAGCCCCGGTCTTTTTTCACCAGGGCATATTCCTGCTCCAATTCAAGCAGGGCGGGCATAAGTGTTTCAGGGACATAGCGTCCGCCGTACGCGCCGAAACGACCTTGTTTGTTGGGAACCGAATCCATCATTGTCCTCGTGCTCGCTCAGAAGATGTGCAGTATAAACAGGCTCAAATCGGAGAGACAACCCTGACAGCTCGAATGAATGCGCGCACTTTCTCGTGGTCTTTCTTGCCAGGCGTCCGCTCGACGCCGCTGCTCACATCCACGCCATACGGCCGTACCGCCAGAATCGCCTTCTCAACATTATCAGGGGTGAGCCCCCCGGCCAGGAGAATGTTCGCGGCCTTGGCTACTTCTGCGGCCAGTTGCCAATCAACCACCTGTCCAGTGCCTCCATAGGCCTGCTCGGAAAAGGCATCCAGTACAAACCCTCGAACACCGGCCCGACCACGATACTCCGCCAAGGCGAGAAACGTGCTCCGATCTTTCACACGCAGCGCTTTCAGGATCGTACGGCCCAACTCTTTGCAATAGATCGCCGACTCATTTCCGTGCAACTGTGCGATTTCGAGTCCACAATCATCCATCAGACTCCGAACCACTTGTTGGTCTTCGTCAACGAACACACCCACCGGTATCACCAAAGGAGGCAGATTCATAATGATCTGCCTGGCCAGCGTGGGCTCAATATACCGGGGGCTTTTCCGATAGAACACAAACCCCAAGGCATCGGCCCCCGCCTCGACTGCAACGGCCGCATCCTCGGCGTTGGTAATCCCGCAAATTTTGATTTTAGGTGTATAGGACATTTTAGCAAACTGCTGTCTGGTTCATCTGGTTTGTTTTGTTTGTCTGGTTGATTTGGTTCATCTGGTTAGCTTCGTTCAACCAAAAAACCAGACAGACCAGACAAACCAAATAACGGTCTTCTTCTGCTAGCGGGCTTTTTCAGCATCCTACTAGGTTAGGCATGCGACGGAGCAGGAGATCCGCACAACTCACGAATCTTCTCCCCGATGTCATCGGCCCGAATGAGCGATTCCCCCACGAGCATGGCATGGATGCCGGCTTCGACCAGCTGGAGGACGTCGGCACGCTGGTGGATGCCGCTTTCGCTGACGATCAGCTTGCCGTCCGGAATCCGTTTTGCCAAGCGCAGCGTGATGGCTAGATCGGTCGTGAAGGTCTTTAGATCTCGGTTGTTGATACCGATCAGCCTCGCCTCCGGGAGTCGCTCCAATACCCTATCGAGTTCGCGCTCGTGATGAGTCTCAATGAGCACGTCCAGGCTTAACCCCTTGGCAAGCGCATAGAAGTCGATCAGTTGCTGCCGTTCAAGCGCGGCGACGATCAAGAGGACTGCATCGGCCCCGTAGGCTCGCGCTTCGTAAAACTGGATCTCATCGACCATGAATTCTTTGTTCAAGACAGGCATGGGCACAGACAATTTGATCTCTCGGAGATAGTCGAGGCTTCCCTGGAAGAAATCCTTGTCGGTTAAGACGGACAGCGCCGAGGCGCCATGGACATGATAGGTCTTGGCAATTTCGAGATAGTCGAACCGCTCAGAAAACTCAGGACGGAGTAAGCCAAGACTGGGTGAGGCCTTTTTCACTTCGGCAATCAGCGAAGGGCTGCCGCCCGTTCTCGTAGCTTCGAGGGTCGTGGTAAAGCCGAGTGGGCCGGGTGCGTCCTGAATCCTCGCTTTCAGCTCGGAGAGGTAGCCCCGGCTTTGCTTGTGCCGGATTTCCGCTTTCTTATGCTCAAGAATACGAGAGAGAATCACAATGGCGTCAGCCCTTATTCGTACATGCGATGAGACGGGCCATTTTCTCGGCCGCGGCGCCGGAGTCGATCACCTGGCCTGCCAAAAGGAACCCCTCTTGAAGGGTTGCCGCCTTGCGCCCTGCAACAAGGGCCGGCGCGGCATTCAAACAAACGATGTCCCGTTTCGGCCCCTTCCGTCCTTGTAGAATGTCGCGAGTCATCGCGGCATTCTCTTGCGGAGTCCCTCCGGTCAGCTGTTTGGCTGGAACCAGCGCCAGTCCGAATTCTTCCGGGCTCAGAAGATAGTTCGAAAGAACACCCCCCTTGGCTTCAGAAATCTGCGTCTTTGTCGTGAGGGTGATCTCATCGAGCCCGTCCATCCCATGGACAACATAGCAATGTTGCGATCCCAGATGCATGAGCACTTTCCCCAGCAGGGAGGTCAATCGCCCCTCATAGACACCGAGCACTTGAATGGTGGCTCCTGCCGGATTGGTCAGGGGGCCCAAGACATTCAGTATGGTCCGAATGCCCATCTCCTGTCTTGGGCCGGCACAATGTTTCATGGCTCCATGATAGAGCGGGGCGAAGAGAAAGCCGATCCCGACCTCATTGATACAATCGGCCACACGTTCAGTCGGCAGATCGATCTTGACCCCGAGGGCTGAGAGGACGTCTGCACTCCCCGACTTGGACGATACAGAACGGTTGCCGTGCTTTGCCACGGTCAAGCCTGCGCCTGCGAGGACAAGCGCCGCTGTAGTGGAAATATTAAACGTGTGGGCCCCATCCCCGCCCGTGCCGCACGTATCCACAACCAGGGGATCTCCGATTGCAATGCGGACGGCTTTAGCCTGCATCGCCCGCACGGAGCCGGCAATTTCCTCGACGGTTTCTCCCTTCAGCCGGAGCCCCATCAAGTAGGCGGCAATTTGGGCCTGAGTTGCGGCGCCCTCCATGATCTCAAGCATCACCGACTCGGCTTCTTGTTCGGTGAGGGAGGAGCGGTCGGCAAGTTTAGCAATCGCGTCTTTGATCATGGATGGGAAACCTGGCGGGCCACGCTACAGTTTAAGGAAGTTACGGAGGAGGTCCTTTCCCGCCGTCGTGAGGATCGATTCCGGATGAAACTGCACCCCTTCGATACCCAATGATCGATGGCGCAATCCCATGATTTCTCCCTCAGCCGTTTCAGCGGAGATTTCAAAACAGGACGGCAACGTTTCTCGCTTCACAATCAGAGAGTGGTAGCGGGTCGCCTCAAAAGGATTGGGCAGCTGATGGAAAATCGTTTTCCCGTCGTGCCGGATCTTCGACGTTTTGCCATGCATCAACCGTTCGGCTCGGACGACTTCGCCGCCGAACGCCACCGCCAGAGACTGGTGGCCGAGGCAGACGCCCAAGAGCGGGAGACGCCCGCCAAAATGCCGGACGGTCTCGACCGATACGCCCGCTTCCACCGGCGTGCAGGGTCCCGGAGAAATAACGATGCGGCTGGGTTGTAGAGACTCGATCTGGTCGATCGTAATCTTATTATTGCGGAATACTCGAACGTCTTCACCCAGTTCCCCGAAGTACTGCACAAGGTTATAGGTGAAGGAATCATAGTTGTCGATCATCAGTAGCATAAAAAA
>JBDSDL010000228.1:0-15912 GCA_039920585.1 Nitrospiraceae bacterium
GAATTCATTTTGCTTTGTTCCCTTGACGACGGCGGTGCGACGACTGGGTGCCATGGGGTTTTTGAGTTTAGAGAAAGAGGCCTATAGCAAAACGGACCTGGAATTTCTCCAACAAGTAGGCAAACAGGTCGCGGTGGCAGTGGATAATGTCCTCCACCATCAAGATCTGACTCACGATCACGACCGGTTACGGCTTCTCCTCGAGGTGTCCGAAGCCATCGTGTCGCACCGCGACCTGTCCGCGCTCTTTCGCGACCTCGCGCAACGCCTCCCGACAGTCGCTCCGTTCAATTTCATCGGCTTGATTCTCCACGATTCCACAAAGAACGTGATGAAGGTCCATGTATTGGAAACCGCAGCGACGCCTCATCTCAATACCAGACTGGACGGACTGGAGCTGCCAATCGAGGAGTCCTCCAGCGGCTGGGTCTGGACGCACCAGCAACCGTTGATCATTCCGTATCTCGCAGAGGAACCTCGATTCACGATGGGGATGGCGGCACTCAAGGACATCGGCGTCCAGTCCGTCTGTCTATTTCCCTTGACGACCGCCATGCGACGTCTCGGTGCGATCGGGTTCGGGAGTCTCGAACCCCACGCATTTGGAGACCAAAATCTGGGCGTGCTCGGGCAGGTGGCGAAACAGGTGGCCGTGGCCGTGGACAATGTGCTCAATTTCTCCAGCACGGAAGCCGCGCAGCGGTCTCTGGCTCGGGAGCGAGATCGGCTCAGCTTGGTGCTGGAGATCAACAACGCCGTCGTATCGCACCTCGAATTGAGAGGACTCTTGAAAGCGATCTCTGCCTGCCTCGGTCGTGTCATCCCGCACGATTTCGCGTGGTTTTGTCTCTATGATCCCGAGACGCGGCAGTTGCGGTCTCATGCGCTCGATTTTCCCAGCCATCAAGACTTTGTCGGGGCGGGGGATTCCATTCCGTTGGAAGGAACCCCGGAAGGATTGGCGTTCACGACCCAACAAACCGTTCTCGTCAGAAGTCTCGACCTCACGGAGTTTCCTACGGAGATCATGAAACGGGCCGAGGCCGAAGGCCTGAAATCGGGATGTGCTGTGCCGCTGATCTTGCATGGACGAGCGCTCGGCACCTTGAGCGTCGTTAGTATGCACGAGGGTGCGTTCACCGACGACGATGCGAAACTGCTCAGCCGGATCGGCGCCCAGGTCGCGCTGGCCGCTGCGAATTCAATGGCCTTTCAGGAAATCTCATCGCTGAGGGATAAGCTGGCAAAGGAGAAGCTGTACCTGGAGGAGGAAATCCAGACCGCATACAACTTCGAGGAAATCGTCGGGGACAGCCGGGCTCTCAAGCTGGTTCTCAAAGAGGTCAAGACCGTGGCTGCGACGGATTCGACGGTTCTGATCTTGGGCGAGACAGGGAGCGGAAAAGAACTGGTTGCGCGGGCGCTCCACAACGGCAGCACTCGGCGGGAGCGAACGCTCGTGAAACTGAATTGCGCCGCGATTCCGACGGGACTGCTGGAAAGCGAACTCTTCGGACACGAACGAGGCGCATTTACCGGCGCAATTGCCACCAAGGTCGGCCGATTTGAATTGGCCGATCGCGGGACGCTCTTCCTCGACGAGGTGGGAGAAATTCCGCTGGAGTTACAAGTGAAGTTACTCCGCGTGCTCCAGGAACAGGAGTTCGAACGATTGGGGAGCACCAGGACGATTCGCGTGAATGTTCGCATTCTTGCCGCAACCAATCGCGATCTGGGTCAAATGGTGGAGGAGCAGAGGTTTCGCAGCGACCTCTATTACCGGCTCAAGGTCTTTCCGATCACGGTGCCCCCCCTGCGTGAGCGCCCGGAAGATATTCCCTTGCTCGTCCGGCACTTTGCTCAGAAATTCGCCCTGCGGATGAAGAAACGCATCGAGACGATCCCGTCGGAGGCCATGAAAGCGCTCCAGGCCTATCATTGGCCCGGTAACGTGCGAGAGCTGGAGAACTTCATCGAGAGAGCGGTGATCCTGACCCCAGGACCGGATCTGGTTGTGTCGCTCGCAGAATTGAAGCGGACGCCGGGTCACGCCACGAACTCCGGGACTACGACACTTGAACAAGCCGAACGCGAACACATTCTCAAGGCCCTTCGCGAGTCGGAATGGATCATCGGTGGTCCTGTCGGGGCTGCTGCCAAGCTTGGGATGAAGCGAACGACCCTGCAATCCAAGATGCAGAAGCTCAACATTTCACGGCCAAACTAGTTCTACCGATCAATCGGCGATAAACTTTATCTATGATGAACGATCGCGTATCAGCGTGGCTGGAGAATCTTGGTCTCGGGATATACCGTGAGTCCTTTCAGGACAATGCGATCGCGTGGGATGTCTTACCCGAGCTGAATGAGGGCGACCTGGAAGCGCTCGGTGTATTATTAGGCCATCGAAAAAAACTCTTGCGCGCGATTGCGCAATTGTCACCGAGTGCTGAAGGCATGGGCCCAGGGGCCATATCCCTTGCCGTCAGTCCGGAACAGCAGCCAGTCCCTCCCGAACGGGATCAAGCAGAACGCCGCCAGTTGACGGTGGTGTTTTGTGATCTTGTGGGTTCGACCGCACTGTCTCGCCGGCTGGACCCTGAAGATCTCCAGGATGTGATCCGACGGTTTTTAGACGCCTGTAGCCAAGCGATTGGTCGGTTCAATGGCTATATCGCACAATACCTGGGTGATGGGATCTTGGTCTATTTTGGGTATCCCCATGCCCATGAAAACGATGCGGAACGAGCGGTACATTCTGGGCTGGCTATTCTGGATGCGGTGAAGGCACTTAATCAAGATAATCCCCATCCAGATTTTAGTATTGCTGCACGAATCGGGATCGCGACTGGTCACGTCATAGTCGGCGAATTCATGGGGCAAGACACCGCCAAGGAACGGTCAGTTTTCGGCGAAACTCCTAATCTAGCCGCCCGTCTCCAAGCCATTGCAAAGCCCAATCAACTGGTCATCGACCCGGTGACGAAACGTCTTGTAGGAAATGAGTTCGAGTTCGCGGATCTTGGAGCTTTTTCTCTTAAAGGGTTCGACGCGCCCGTTCAGGCCTGGCAGGTTCTGAGTCTCAGGTTGTCGGCCAGTCGGTTTGAGTCCTACCGATCAAGCCGATTAACCAATTTCGTCGGCAGAGAACAGGAGATCTCACTCCTGTTGGGTCGCTGGCGCGAATCGGTCGGCGGCGAAGGACAGGTCGTGCTTCTGTCCGGTGAGGCCGGTATCGGTAAATCGAGAATAGTCCGTACTCTGTGCGACCGCCTCGCCGATGCGCAGTACCAGACGATTCAATTTCAATGTTCACCGTACCATCTCAATACGGCGCTCTATCCGGCGGTCAATTATCTGCGCCAGGGCGCGGGACTGGCCAGTCAGGACAGCGCCCAGGCACAACTGGAGAAGCTCGACATCATAGCTCGCGAAAGCGGACTCGAGAACCAGGCCACGGTGTCATTGCTGGCGGATCTGCTCTCGATCCGAGGAGAGCATCGGGACCCGCTGCTCACAGTGTCACCCGAAAAACGCAAGGACATGACGCTGGAAGCTCTCGTGCATTATCTCCAAGGGCTGGCCGATCGTAGGCCAGTGTTGTTCATCGTGGAAGATGCCCATTGGCTTGATCCCACGACGCTGGACCTCCTGACGCGAATCATCGACCGCGCTCGGCAGATGCGCGTGTTGTTGCTGATCACATTTCGCCCTGACTTCAAGCCGGTGTGGTCTGAATACAGTCACGTGACCTCCCTGACGCTGAGCCGGCTTCCACGTCGGCAGAGCGCCGAACTCGTTGTGGCGATGACAGGAGGAAAAGCGCTTCCACCCGAGGTGCAGCAGGCGATTCTGGCGAAGACCGATGGCGTACCCCTCTATATCGAAGCGTTGACGGAAAATGTGCTTGAGTCGGGGCTGCTGACTGAGGGCAACCATTCATTTACCTTGCAGGCCACATTAAAAGACTTGCCCATTCCGGACAGTCTGCACGCGTTGCTCATGGAACGGGTGGACCGGTTGGGACCGGACAAGGAAATTGTCCAAACCGGAGCCGCGATCGGGCGTGAATTCACCTACGAGCTGTTGCAGGTCACTGGCGAAGCGACGGACAGCCTGTTACGGAATGCACTCGACCTGTTCGTCGCGTCCGGGCTCATTTCCCAAGAGGGCGAGATTCCCCTTGCGACCTACCACTTCAAGCATGCGCTCGTCCAGGAAGCGGCCTACAGCACACTCCCCAAGAAACCCCGGCGTTTGCTGCATGCGCGAATTGCCAAAGCACTGGAGAGTAGGTTCGCCGAGAGAGTAAAAATGGAACCGGAACTCCTGGCCTATCACTATGAACAGGCAGGATTGGCTGGTCCGGCAGTGGATTATTGGCATCGTGCAGCTCGTCGAGATGCGGAACGATCAGCCAATGTCGAAGCGCTCAATCATTTTAATAAAGCGCTAGATTTGCTGCAGGATCTGCCGCAAGGCCCGGAGCGTAATGCCTTAGAGTTGGAGCTCCTCATCGCACGCGGAGTCCCCTTGCTGTCCGTAAAAGGCTATGCATCCGACGAAGTGGAACACAATTATCGAAGGGCGAAGGATTTGTCACCGGAGCACAGCGGTTCCGTGCATCAGTTTCGCGCCATCCGTGGATTATGGGTCTTTCATCTGGTCAGAGGGCAACTCGCCAATGCTCGCAGCCTAGCTGAAAATCTCCTCGCTCTGGCTAATCGCGAGCAGATCTCGGATCTACTCATTGATAGTCACCACCTTTTGGGTTCGACCTATTTCTTCCTTGGGCGGTTTGACGAAGCAAAAAATCACCTGCTCACCGCAAAATCCCTGGATGATCCGAATCAACACCGCTCACTTGCCTTACGCTACGGCCAAGATCCCGGAATAACCGCAAGGATTATGCTGGCCAGAACATTATGGATATTAGGTGAGGTTGAGAAAGCTGAAACGGTGGCGCTGGAGGCCATTGGCATGGCGAGGGCGGCGGAACACCCGTACACGCTTGTTTTTACCTTAGTGTTTCTTTCCCGGATCTATTCTGCTGTCCGCAATGCGAAGAGAACGCTGGAGCTCACCGAGGAAGCCATTGCGGTTTCAACACAATACTCGTTTGAATTCGGTTTGGCGTTGGCGACGGCCTCTCATGGCTGGGCTTTGGCCGAAAATGGGCAGGAGGAAGGTCTCGGCAAGTTACTAAGCGGGCTTTCCGCTATTCGGGTTACAGGCGCAACTCTCGACAACACGTTTACATTGGCATTGCTGGCAGAGATATATTTACGCAACAACCGCATTGAGGAAGGCTTGGGCGCAATTGAGGAAGCGCAGAAGCTTGCCGTAACTGGAGGAGAACTGTTTTGGCAAGCGGAACTGCTTCGACTGAAAGGCGAACTGCTGCTGGGACAATCCGACCCATCAGTCCAGGCAGCAGAAGAGTGTTTTTGTGAAGCCTTGAAGATCGCGCAAGATCAGCATGCGAAAATGCTTGAACTTCGAGCTGCCACGAGTCTGGCTAAGCTCTGGAGGAAACTCGATAAATTGGATGAGGCCACACGCATCTTAACTTATGCGTACTCCGGATTCACTGAAAATTCCGACAACCTCGACGTGATTGAGGCTAAGACTCTCCTTGAACAGCTGAGTGTGTGAAGCCGCTACCGTTCTGATCTAGCCCCCTCTAGCGAGTTCAGATTTCTATGTGAGCGACTGGCCACTGTCTTTGCTAGCAGCTCTACGCCATGGCTCGCTCGTTCTTGCCCTTAGCGAGAAACGCGTCACAATTCAGACTCAGTTCCTGGCCTCGCGCCGACATTTCGGCACCGTGCCGTCGAGTCGGCAGATTATCCTCGGCACTTCTTTTTTTCACGAGAGACATTCCCGAACGGGATCACTCCATCTCCTCTATTTTCAGCGACATCGATGATTCAAGCCGGGCAGGAGCCTTCTGGAACGCGAGTTGCCATTATATCTCGTTAAGAATGGCGTGAGGTAAACCGGTAGATCGCTGAGGGAGGTATCGATGGGTACGGCGCTGGCGGTTACACAACAACAATCGATGGAGTTGGCCGATCCACGTTGGGCAAGAATCCACACCATCGATCGTTGTCCGCGCTGCAGCGGACTGATGGTCGACGAATGGTGCCAGGATCTATCGGACCACCGCGCTCAGCGCTGCGTGCAATGTGGCGAGGTCATTGATCCGGTTATTCTGCAGAATCGTCTGCAGTATGGAATGACAATCGATCCAGATAAGGAATGAGAGCGGGCACCGCACGAGAATTGTATGAGGGAGGAAATACTGAGGCGATGAGATCGAACAATCACGACAAAGAACGGAGGCCGGCTTCTGTTTCTCATCGAGGTGGCGCCGCAAACTCCCTACGGCGTTTCCCGCTGAGGTAGACAGGCCCCTCTTAACACCCCGGAGGGGACTGTCTGCTCGGTGAGCCATCGCGATGGGTGATGAGAATGGATAAAGGGGACTGTCGGCAGCGACAAGGAGGGTCACATGGAGCTGGTGATTGTGGTGGCACTGACAATAGTAACCCTATGTTGGGGAGCGCGTATGACGGCATGGAGAACGGTGAAAGCACCTGTGCGTTTGGCCCAGGGCGTCGTGTGGCGACGCAGGCGGATACGGCGCTGACTGGCTGGTCACACGGAACAGGCCGCGGTGATGGACTACGGCAACCCCAAACGGGTCAGGCTCCCTCGACGACCCCCATCCCCGCAGGTGGAGTGCGCAACGGTTCTGTGCACGGTCTTAATCCGGAGAGGAGGGTTCCGACCATGAGGAAAGATAGGAGAGGGCTCACAGGCGCGACGGCACTTCTGCTGGTACTCGCACTCGCACACCCTGGCATCGCCGCGGCTCATGGAACCACCAGCGGAGAAGACGACCCCTGTATACGCCAGGTCGGAGAGCGGGTGATCCATTTCAACGCCTATCAGCCGCAATACGAGGTGAAAGAGCAGTACTGCACCGATATTCCCAACACGGGCGAGACCTTCCTGGTCGTAGACCTTGTGGATCCGGCGTTACGCAGCGAGCCGGTCGGGATGCGGATTGTGAAGGGGAGGGGGAACAACGAGACAGCCGATCAGATTGTGGCCGATATTCGCCCGAGCACCCACCCGGACGGAATACTGAGAGGGGAAGTCAGGCTCGATGAGGGGCTGTATACGGTCACGATTGCGTCGGAGAAGCAGAATCTGATGAAGCGCCCGCAGTATCTCTTGCGGGTGCACATGACCGATTATCAGCAACTCGTACAAACCATGGCCGTGCCACTGCTCGGCCTGCTGTTCGTAGCCTGGCTCGGATACAAGCTCCTCCGCTCGACGTGGCTGCGGAATTGGTGGACCGTCCTCCGGTCCTAGGAAAACAGGGCGGAGTTCTTTATTCACCGGCGCTCGAGGTCCCCCTCACACTTGGGACTGATGGCGCCGCATATTAGAAGGGAGTAGCTATGCGATTCAGACAATCCCCGATCCTGACTGTCACCCTCCTCGTCATGAGCCTGGGGCTTTTCCACGGAGCCGAGGCCACAACCATCGACGCGGGCCATGCGACTGTGAGTTGGACGGGGCAAGGTCTCATCGATGATCTGGGCGATGGGGACAGAATCTTTCGAGGCACGATTACCGGAACCATGCTCGTGAAGCATCTTCCCGTAGGCTCGGCGCCGCCACAGATTCACAAGGGCAAAATGGATTGCCAGGCGATTCTCCATATCAGTGAGAATCAAGAGGGACCGAAGACGGGCGTCTGCATCATCAGGGCCCATGACGACAAGGACCTCGCGTACGTAGAGATTCGATGTGCCGGAGTGAAGGGCGAATGCAAAGGCGATATGACGTGGGTCTGGGTAAAGGGAGGATTCAAGGGTATTACGGGCACGACGCCATTCGTCGCCGGCATCTACATTGAGCAAGGGAAAGCGGGACGGATTCACGGAAGCGCGCACTGGCCTGAGATGACCTATATGCTGCCCTAGAGGTTCAAGCAAAGTCCCCGCTGTCACGTTGTTGAATAATTACGCTCGGCACGTCGCATTGTTCTCGATAGAGATTCTCAAACATGATCAATTCTAAAAGGAGCGCAACCGATGACATCGGCAAATCGTTATTTGACATCCTGGGAGAGTTTTTGGAGTACCTCGACCGGAGCGCCTGGTGAAATATTTTGGGATGCCGATCCCTCTCACGCGGCCCAACAGGATTTAGCTCTGTTCAGAAGCTCGATGGACCCACAGCTCCCGTTGATCGATCTGGGCTGTGGAAACGGAACGCAAACACGCTTTCTGGCGAATCATTTCGCCATGGTGATTGGCACTGAAATTTCGCCCGCCGCCGTTCAGATTGCCCAAACGAAACATGCGGCTCCCAATGCTTCATACCGCGTTCTTGATGTACTGTGTCCTGATGATGCCCAGGCTCTCCATGAGGAAATTGGCGATGCGAATGTCTACATGCGGGCGGTGTTGCATCAACTGTCGCCCGCAGATCATGCGACGGCAATCCAGAGCATCGAGCGGCTGCTTGGGAGAAATGGAGTATTGTATCTTGTCGAACTGTCGTCAGCTGCTGAACCCTTCTTTGCCCAGCTGATTCAGCAGTATGGACCGCCTCCCGGCCTTGCGCGGGTGTTCCAGCATCAGATTACGCCAGGCATGGTGAACGAAAACGATTTAGAAGCGCTCTTTCCTGCGGATCGGTTTACCCTTCTTCGCACCGGCAAGAGTCATATTCAGACTGTGCATACTCTCCCGACGGGTGAAGTGGTGAAGGTGCCAGCCTTCTATGCCGTCCTTAGGCGGCTGCAACGCTACGTATAGTCACGGCTTATTGGGAATCGATGTGAATTCAGGCAAGATGGGGTGTTGGTTGTTCCGCGAAGGAGGACAACGTGACAGCAGCAAGCAAACTATTTGAATCGCTGAAGATCAGTTCTACGGTTGGCTCTCAAGCATGGCTCAATACACGCGGGAGACGGCGAGTGGACGTTGCGCGATGTAGCAGCTTCCAGCGTGAAATTTTGGAGTGGGGCACGGCGTGACCACAGAAAATTTTCGCACATGAGGTGTGAGAATGGCGCTCAGCCTATCGGATGAATCGACCGCACATGCCGGAGGCCACGAGCCAACCGACCGGACGGTTGACACCAGACCGACCGGACGGTATTCTTCACCCATGAAACAAACAACCCTGAAGCTACACGACACGCTCCTCGACGCCACCGAAGCAGTGGTCGCCCGCCAGGGTATCGCGAACCTGACGCTCGACGCCGTCGCCGCCGAGGCGCGCATGAGCAAAGGCGGCTTGCTGCATTACTTCCCGTCGAAGGACCGGCTCGTCGAAGCGCTGGTCATCCGCACCGCCGAAGGTTGGCGATGCTGCTACACCGAAGCGTATGAGCGCACACCGGAGGGGCCCGGGCGCATGGCGCGCGCGCTGTTGGACCACTGCCTTTCTGACGCCAAGTGCTGGACGGAGGAACTGCGCCGCAGTTCCTCCGCGGTGTTCGCGGCGCTCGCTCAGAACCCCGCATTGATCGAGCCCATGCGCGCGGTCTACGCCGACCTCCACCGGCGCATCGCGAAGGATGGATTGCCGCCTGGCGTCGCCGAAGCGGTCGCTGCTGCGATCGATGGACTCTGGCTCGACTGGGTGCTGGGAATCGTTCCCCTTGAACAAGACCGCGTCGTTCGGGTGCGCCGCGCGCTTGAAGACATGCTCACTCGTGCGACACCGGCTCGTCGTTCACCCAAGGTCAAGGGTTCCTCAGTCAAGCGTTCGGGAGGGCGTCGCGTATGAATCGTCGAAGTTGGATCGGATCTTCTCTATTGCTTGTGGCGGTTGTCTCGGTCGGCGTTGGCCTGGCAACCTGGAAGTATACGTCGATACAGGAAACCGTGGCGGCTTCCGCGAATCAGCCGGAGCCGATGGAGTCGGTGACGGTTGCTTTCGCGAAAGAGGTTGAGCACCGCCCAACAGCCACATCCATCGGGACGGTTCTGGCGCTGCGGTCGATCACCTTGCGCAATGAGCTCCCCGGCACCGTCCGTTATGTCAGTCTCACGCCCGGGCAAGTCGTCGACGCAGGCATGGTGCTCGTCGCGCTCGACGTGTCCGTCGAGGAGGCTGAGCTGAAAGCGCAGGAAGCGCAGGCCGCCCTCGCACGGACGGTGCTCGACCGCAGGAATAACTTGAGTCATGACCGTGCCACGACCCAGGAAGAAGTGGATCGTGCGCACGCAGACCGCGATATCGCGCTGGCTCAGATCGCTCGTACCAAGGCGATCATCGCCCGCAAGACCATTCGGGCGCCGTTCCGCGCGCGAGTAGGGATGGCTAACTTGCACCCTGGCCAGTATCTGAACGAGGGCACCGAACTCACGACGCTGCAGGGTATCGACGACGCAGTGCATGTGGACTTCACGGTCACGCAGCAGGTCGCCGCGGGCCTGCGGGAGGGCGACAGCGTCGAAGTATCCGCCTCCGGCCAATCGTCCTCGGTCGCAGCCAAAATCGTCGCGGTAGACGCGCGTATCGATCCCACGACACGCAATGCCATGGTGCGCGCGAGAATCGAGGGCGCTGCCAACGCACCGTCGCCCGGCGCCTCGGTGCGCGTCCGGGTTCCGATCGGCCTGCCACGCAAGGCCGTCGCTGTCCCCGTGAGCGCAATGCGAAAGGGTCCGGGCGGCGATCAGGTGTTCGTGATTGAGTTGGATAAGAGTGGCAAGACGCGTGCGCACGTGCGGCAGGTCGAGAGCGGCGCGATGCTCGGCGACGAGGTCGTGATTCACGCCGGGCTATCCACCGGTGAACGAGTGGCTGTCTCGGGGTCTTTCAAACTGCGAGAAGCCGTGCTTGTCGCGATCGCCGGCAGCCCCGAGGATGCGGGTGGGTCTGGTCAGGTAATCCTCGGCGAACGCTGAGGGAGCTGCAACGAGAGGAGAAGGACATCCGCATGCGTTCGTTCACCGACATCTTCATCAAGCACCCGGTGCTGGCTGTCGTCGTGAATCTCGTGATCGTGCTCGTGGGGTGGCGGGCGCTGACGACTCTGCCGTTGCAGCAGTACCCGAAGATCGAGAGTTCGTCCGTGATTATTACGACGGTCTACTACGGGGCCGGCGCCGAAACCGTTCGCGGCTTCCTCAGCACGCCGATCGAACGGGTCGTCTCCGCGATCGGCGGTGTCGACTACGTGGAGTCGACGAGTCGCGCCGGTGTCAGCACCGTCACGGTGCACTTGAAGCTGAACCACAACAGCACGGCGGCCCTGGCCGAGGTTACCGCGCGGCTCCAACAGGTACGATCCGAACTGCCCGCGGAAGCCGAGCCGCCTGCGATCGAAGTACAACGCGCCGATCGCCCGTACGCGTCATTCTATCTCAGCTTCACCTCCACGGAGCGCAGCGTGCCGGCCGTCACGGATTGGCTGTTGCGCACACTGCAGCCCCAACTCTCGACGTTGCCCGGTGTCCAGCGGGTCACCTTCGAGGGCGGCCGTCAGATCGCCATGCGCGTCTGGATCGACCCTGATCGTCTCGCCGCGCTCAACCTCTCGCCCGGAGACGTGCAAGTGGCTCTGCGGCGCAACAACTTCCTGGCGGCCGTCGGTCGGACGAAGGGCAATCTGGTGCAGATCAACTTGCTCGCGAATACCGACCTGCGCTCTGCCGGGGAGTTCGAGAACCTGATCGTCGCCGACCGGGGAGGCGCGATCGTGCGGCTAAGAGACGTGGCGCGGGTTGAGCATGGGGCCGAAGAGGCCGACATGGTCGCGAAGTATAACGGGAAAGAGGGTGTCTATCTTGGGATCTGGGCGCTGGTCGGTTCGAACGAGATCGAGGTCGCGCACCGGTTGCGCGACGAGATGGAGCGCATCCGGCCGACGCTGCCGAAAGACATCGACATGCAGCTCGTCTGGGACGGCACGATGTTCATGCGGAATGCGCTGACAGAGATCAGCAAGACGTTATCGGAGACGATCCTGATCGTGGCGCTGGTCGTGTTTCTCTTTATGGGTTCGGTGCGCACCGCGCTCGTGCCGCTCGTCGCGATACCGGTTTCGCTGGTCGGAGCGGCGACCTTCATGTTCGCGTTCGGCTTCAGCCTCAATCTCTTGACGTTGCTTGCCATCGTGTTGTCGGTCGGGCTGGTCGTGGACGATGCGATCGTCGTCGTTGAGAACGTCGAGCGGCACGTGCGCCTGGGCAAGTCTCGGATCGAGGCGGCGCTGGCCGGTGCGCGCGAGCTGATCGGTCCGATCGTCGCCATGACGATCACGCTGGCCGTGGTCTACACGCCGATCGGTTTCCAGGGTGGCTTGACCGGTTCGTTGTTCCTGGAGTTCGCGATGACGCTTGCCGTGGCGGTGGTCTTATCGGGGATCGTGGCGATTACGCTGTCGCCGGTCATGAGTTCGCGATTTGTGCATCCGCAGGGCAAGGAAGGCCGGCTGACCGCCTTCGTCAACCGACGGTTCGAAGAGGTGCGCCGTGTCTACGCCTGGTTCCTCGACCGTGCGCTGGAGATGCGTTGGGCGATCGTGGTGGCTTCACTGCTCATCATGGTCGCGGTGTGGCCGTTGTACATGTTTTCGCGGCAAGAACTCGCTCCCGTGGAGGATCAGAGCCACATCAGCCTGTTTTTTGAAGCGTCGCCGGACTCCACAGTGGCCGCCACCAATCGCGAGCATTTGGAGATTGTCAAGACCATCACATCCTTTCCCGAGACGGAATTCACGTGGTCGCTGACGGCGGCATGGGGTGGGTTTGGAGGTTTGGTCGCGAAGGACTGGCACGGACGGGCACGATCGACTGAGGAGATGTACGGTGAGGTGTTCGGCGCGGTGTCGCAGGTGCCAGGCCTGCGCGTGTTCCCGCGCTTGGACCCGCCGCTGCCCAACCCCGGCCAGTACGACGTCGAACTGGTGCTGCAAAACGACGTGCCGGCCCAACAGATGCTCGAAACGGTCGGCGCCGTGCTCGGCGCCGGTTGGCAAAGCGGCAAGTTCTTGTATGTGGACACCGATCTCAAGATCGACCTCCCTGAGGCGCGTGTGGTGCTTGACCGTGAGCGTCTCGCCGACTTGGGGCTTGACCTGGCGGGGGTCGGCCGCGAGCTCGGAACACTCCTCGGCGGCGCGTATGTGAACCGGTTCAACTATTTCGACCGCAGCTACAAAGTTATTCCACAGATCGGCGACAAAGACCGCGCGACGGTCGATCCGCTCCTCGATCTCAAGATCAAGACCCCGGGCGGCCAGCTTGTGCCGGTCTCGACATTCACGCACATCGAAACGAGCACGGCGCCGCGCACCTTGAACCGCTTCCAGCAGCGCAACGCGGTACGAATCTTCGGTGGCGTCAAGCCTGGCGTCACCAAGGAAGAAGGGCTGCGCGTCCTCGAAGCCGCAGCCGCTGCAGTGAGCGGGCCAGGCGTCACCCTCGACTACGCGGGCGAGTCACGACAGATTCGTCACGAGGGATCTGCGCTCATCGTCACGCTCGGGTTTGCGGTCGTGCTCATCTATCTGGTGCTCGCGGCGCAATTCCAGAGCTTTCGCGATCCGCTGATCGTCCTGCTCGGCTCGGTCCCGCTTGCGATTTCCGGCGCGCTGATCTTTACCTTCCTGGACCTGACCACGATCAACATCTATTCCCAGGTCGGGCTGATTACACTGGTCGGACTGATCGCGAAGAACGGCATCCTCATCGTTGAATTCGCCAACACGCTACAGGCCCGCGGTCTCTCGAAGACCGCCGCGTTGCGCGAGGCGTCGTTGACGCGACTGCGACCGGTGCTGATGACGTCGGCGGCCACCGTCTTCGGGCATCTCCCTCTGGTGCTGGCTTCGGGACCAGGAGCGGCTGCCCGCAACAGCATCGGTATGGTGCTGGTCACCGGCATGACCGTGGGCACTGTTTTCACTCTCTTCGTCGTGCCGGTCTTCTACTCGCTGATCGCGGCGCAGCACCAGCCAAGCTCATCACACGAGGAACGTGAGCACAACGAACTGCTGGCAGATGGGAACGGGCGGTCGATTGGGCAGACCGTATCTGCTGGTTGAATGGCTACTGGCGAACGTCTTCACGAACGCCGGCTTGTGCGTAGAAAGAAGTTCTGGCAGCCCATTCGGTGGTCCGTTCTTTCATCTCCTGCCGATGGTTCGGCGAGTGCCGGGATATCGGCAGATCACCATCGTCAGGTAAACGTCTCTACTATGCGGACCTCGAAATATCTCAAAAAGTAACAATAAGTTATGTAGATGAATTCGCCCTTGACTACTGGAATGCTCCTTGCCATTCCATGCGGGCAAGGGGGAGAATCCATGCTGAAAATTACGACACTTACAAAAACAGAATCGACCGTCCTCAGGCTTGAGGGACGTTTGGCGGGACCTTGGGTGCAAGAGCTGGAACGGTGTTGGGGCTCAACCGTCGGTACGACGGCGAACCACCCTCTGTCTGTAGATCTATCAGCCGTGACCTATGTTGATTCAAATGGGAAGGATCTGCTGAAGAAGATCCATCAACAGGGAGCCAAGCTCATCGCTTCCGGCTGTCTGACAAGCTGCATCGTGAATGAGATTGTGCAAGATGCTTGAAGGGGTGAACGTGCGAAGTGATCGAATGATTCCCGAAGAACGATTGATGGCAAATCTGACGACACAGAATCGAGGACACAGATTCACGTTCAGCATGCTCGGTTTTCTGTTGATTCTCGGCCTTACCGGATTACCTGGCTGCAAAAAAGAGGCGGCTTCTACGCCGGCTCCTCCCATCCCGGAGGTGCCGGTGGTCACAGTGTCATCTGGCACGATGCCGGACGAACCGGAGTTCATCGGTCAGACCGAAGCGTCGCGACCGGTCGAAATCCGCTCACAGGTGACAGGTATCCTCAAAGAGCGGTTTTTTGCGGAGGGGCGTGACGTCAAGCAAGGCGACCGGCTGTATCAAATAGATCCGATTCCGTTCAAAGCGGCCATGAGCAGCGCCCATGCCAAGGTGGCGCAGGCAGAGGCAAGGCTGGTGCAAGCCAAGCAAAATTTTGCTCGCGTGAAACCACTGCTGGCAGAACAGGCGGTCAGCCAAAAAGATGTGGACGATGCAGTGGCGGAGGAATTGGCTGCCAATGCGGCGCTGGAGGGAGCCAAGGGTGATCAGATGAAGGCCAAGTTCGACCTCGACAACACGCTCATCACCGCGCCGATCAGCGGTCGGATCGAGCGGAGCCGGCTTTACGAAGGGCGCCTCATCTCCGCGCAGACCGATCTGCTGACCACGATCCACCAGTTAGACCCCATGTATGTGAATGCGAGCGCCCCGGAAGCGTTTGTGCTCAAACGTTTCCGAGACCGCGCGACTCATCGAATCCAAGGCGCGACACTCTACGAACTGCGCGGTGTCATCACATTTACGGACGGCAGCACCTATGCCCATGAAGGCAAGTTTGATTTGCTCGAAGTCGGCGTGCGCTCGGCCACCGGCACGAGAGACTTTCGCGTGATCTTCCCTAATCCGAATAGTGTCCTGTTCCCAGGACAGTTCGTGAAAGTCCGCATTTTGGGCGCCGTGAGAACCGGCGTCATCCTGGTTCCCCAGAGCGCCGTTCAGCAGGGACCCAAGGGATCCATCGTCTTTGTCGTCGGCCCCGACAATAAGGTGGAGATCCGCCCTGTTCGGGCCACGTCCTGGCGCGGCAGTCAGTGGTCCATCGAAGACGGGTTACGCGAGGGAGAGCGGGTGATCATTGCGGGATTTCACATGATCGCACCGGGCGCGCCGGTGAAAACCGTTCCGTATACTCAATCCGACCCAGCCGCTTCCGGCCAGCCGGCAGATGCGAAGCCGGAGCAGGCAAAATGATCCCGCACTTTTTTATCGATCG
>JBDSDL010000229.1:0-27283 GCA_039920585.1 Nitrospiraceae bacterium
CGTGAAGATCCGTCCGGCAAATTCCACAGACAGTGAGGCGAACCAAGACTTCTCCGGAACCTGGCTCTGGTATTGGAAGTTCGCGAAGCTGCAACGGCGAAGTTCCCACATCCGCCGTGCGCGACAAAACCATGGCCTTCATCATTGATGACTCTCAGGAAGGTGAGTCGATCGCGGGCGCCTCTCGGCAGGGACATTCTTACTGCATCCTTCTTGGGCCGCTCGATTCAGTCGGACGAAACGAACCACAGCGCAATAGCGGGCCAAAACTATGCAGGATGCTCAAAAAGGCCAGACTTCTCACCCACCCGACCCCGGCGCGCCGAGACGCGCCTTGCCCCAAGCAAGGCCGCAGCCGATGAAAGCACCGGAGGCGTAGCCTCTCGGCTACGTTGAGGATGCTTTCGAGGGGAGAACGCAGCTGGCGGGCTTTTTCAGCATCCTGCTAGGGCTTCGCCTTGATACATTCAATATCGAGTCGTATCTGGACCTCGTCGCCGACGACGAGCCCGCCGCTATCCAACGACTTGTTCCAGACCATGCCGAAATCTTTCCGGTTGAGCTTCCCCTCTGCGCTGAAGCCAGCCCTGGTATTGCCCCAGGGGTCCTTCGTTGCCCCGTTATAACGGCCCACCAGAGTGACTTCCTTGGTCACCCCACGCAGCGTGAAGTCTCCTACTGCCGTAAAGCTCTCTGCGGTTTTCTTGTAGCTCTTCAGCTTGTAAGTCATGGTCGGATAGTGTTCCACATCGAGAAAGTCGGCATTCCGTATATGGGTATCACGTTTTTCGTGATTCGTATTGATCGACCCGGCCTTGATCGTGGCTTCAATGGCCGTCACAGTGCCGACTTCGGCATCCATGTCGACAAAGCCTACGTAGTCCGTGAACCGGCCTGTAGTCTTCGACACGACCATGTGCGTGATGCGAAACTCGATCGTCGAATGTTCGGTATCCAGGTTCCAGCGAGCTGGTTCTGCATAAACCACCAGTGGGAACCAGAATATGGCTCCAAAGAAGAAGAGCGCAAGCCAACTCTGCATTCTTTTCTTCAGCATGAATCATTTCTCCCGAGTTACGGTCAACCTCGGCCTCATGCTACTTCAATAGTCTTCCCCAGCCTGCTATCTCTTCGAGGGCTGGCCCGATGCATCAGACTTGCTGGTTGACCGACTCCCAGCTGACGGCACTTCGCGCGGCCGCCCTCGGCTACCGGTTTGCATCTGAACATGCACGTCCACCACACCTTCTTCCAGCTCACTGGGAAAGGGCAGGAACGGTTGGGCATTGATCACCGCATAAATTCCGGCTTCGTCGATCTCGCGGGCGCCGGAGCCTTTTTCAATCTCAATCAGCTGGGCGCGGCCGTTGGAAAACATCTTGAAATGGACCTTCACCGTTTCGCTGCTGGCTGTACGCCGGAGTCCACGGATCTGGCGAGCCCAACTCCGGCTGATGAGGTAACTCACATATTGCCAGTAGGCCTTCCCCTCCCCTGGGGAGGCAAACGGGACTAGATCTTCTTCTGCTAAGGCACCGGTCGAGACCGGTTCCACTGCCGGTTGTGCTTCATCCAAGATGACATCCCCGCTCTGCGATTCATTGAGACGAACGGGCGGTGATTCACTATTCTCTTTGGCCGGCTCCAACGGATCCATGGTCACATACACGATCCGACGCAGGAACGGTTCGAGTCTGTCCTGGCGGGATCGAGAAAATGTCACTCGCACTCGCGCCGCCCTATGTGGCACGGAGGTCCGACTCATGAGGATGGGCTCGAGCGTAACTGTCCCCTTCAACGCCATCGACTCTGCATCCGGCTCAAGCGTGACCGTTTGGGCTTGAAACACAATCGATTCACAGGTCGCCACCACCGGAGTCATGCCCGCTGTCACGCCTCCAAGAACAATCGTCAGCGTGACAGGCTTGCCGGTTTGCGGATCTCCCATCGACTCCACTTGGCTCAACTCAAACTGCGCCCACCGCTTCGTGGGACCAGGCGAGGGTGTCGTCTGTGGCGATGATGCGGAGTGCGCTGGTGCAATGAGGCCTGGACAGAAGAGTGACACACACCACATCCCCGCCAATAACACAAGACCTCGGTGGCACAGAGTTTTCATAGATCGCATCCTACCGATCTCACAGGCCTTGGGCAACCCGTTTTTTTCTGAAAGGATAGGCGGGATCGGGCCAGTGGTATACAATGAACTCATGCGTGCGCTCGTCAAGACATCGGCACAACCAGGATTGACCGCGACCGACAGGCCGGACCCGAAACCGGGGCTCACTGATGCCATCGTCCGCGTCACTGCCACCTCTCTCTGCGGGACGGATGCCCATATTTATAATTGGGATCCCTGGGCGCACAGCCGTATCCACCCGCCGCGCATCATTGGTCATGAAATGTGCGGCGAGGTCGTGGAAGTCGGCTCGGATGTCACGCTCGTCAAGGCAGGTGATTACGTCGCCGCCGAGTCGCACATCACATGCGGTCAATGCTTCCAATGCCGCACCGGGCAAGCACATGTATGCAAGCATTATCGCATCCTCGGCGTCGATCGCGATGGTTCGTTTGCAGAATACGTTTCCTTGCCCGAAGCTGTGCTCTGGAAAACCTCGCCCGCCCTTCCACCCGAACTCGCCTGTCTCCAGGAACCGCTCGGCAATGCCGTTGATGCAGCCTTAGTCGAAGACCTCACGGGGCAGACGATCTTGATCACCGGCTGTGGTCCGACTGGACTCTTCGCCGCCGCCGTCGCACGAACGGCAGGCGCCGCCATGATTATCGCCACAGATGTCAGTTCGTACCGCCTGAACCTGGCCAAACAAGTCGGCGCCGATCACCTGCTCAATGCCAAGACCGAGACCACGGACAGCATCGCCGCCGCCATTCGCGAGATCACCGCTGGCGAAGGCGTCGACGCCTCGCTCGAAATGTCGGGGAACCCTACGGCACTGCATCAAGCCTTCAATGCCGTGAAGAACGGCGGACGCGTGACACTCTTCGGCATTCCGACCGGCCCGATCAATTGCGATCTCGCCAATGAAATTATTTTTAAGGGGATTCGCGTCTACGGCATTACAGGCCGCCGGCTCTTCAAAACCTGGTACCGCTTAACCGGCCTCTTCCAGGCCGGACTCAATATCAAGCCGGTGATCACCCATACCTTTCCCATGAAAGACTTCGCTCAGGGATTCGAGTTGATCAATTCTGGCCAATGCGGGAAAGTGGTGCTCTTTCCGTAGAAAGCTTTCAGCAGTCAGCCTTCAGCTATCAGGCCAGATTTCATGCGAAATGTTTTCCCTCTGCGTCCATCCGAAGCTGACAGCTGATCGCTGAAGGCTGTATGCTCAGTGAAGAAGATGGCCTACAACTCACTCAATAAAACTGTTTCTGAGCGGCTCGCTGAAATCCGCGCGGCAGGCCTCTACAAGTCCGAGCGACAGATCCTTGGTCCGCAGGGATCCGAGATTCGCGTGGCGCAGGGTGAAGTCCTCAATCTCTGCGCCAACAACTATCTAGGGCTCGCCAACCACCCTGATATCGGACAGGCCGCCGCCGCCGGACTGCAAGAACATGGCTACGGCATGGCCTCCGTCCGATTCATCTGCGGCACGCAGGATCTCCACATACAACTCGAACAGACGATCAGCACCTTCCTGGGCACCGAAGACACGATCCTCTATAGTTCCTGCTTCGACGCCAACGGCGGACTCTTTGAGGTGTTACTCGGCGAGCATGACGCCGTCATCAGCGACACCTTGAACCACGCCAGCTTGATCGACGGCATCCGGCTCTGCAAGGCAACCAGGCTCCGCTACGCGCACTCCGACATGGCAGACTTGGAAGCCAAGCTGCGCGACGCGACATCCTATCGCCTTCGCCTGATTGCGACGGACGGGGTCTTCTCCATGGATGGCGATCTCGCGAAACTCGATCGGATCGTCGAGCTGGCGGAGAGATATGATGCCGCGGTGATCGTGGACGATAGTCACGCGACCGGCGTGCTCGGGCGCAACGGGCGCGGCACGCCGGACCATTTCGGCGTCGCCGACCGAATCGAGATCGTCACCAGCACGCTGGGCAAGACCTTGGGCGGCGCGACGGGCGGGTTTACGTCAGGACGAAAGGAAATCGTCGAGCTGTTGCGGCAACGATCGCGGCCCTATTTGTTTTCCAATTCACTGCCCCCGGTCATCGCCGCAGCGGCTCGGCGGGCCGTGATTCTCGTGGCGCAAGGCGACCAATTACGGGCCAGGCTGCGCGAGAACGCGGCCTTCTTCCGCGCGCACCTCACCACCTTCGGATTCCGGCTCGTTCCCGGCGAGCATCCCATTATCCCGATCATGTTGGGCGATGCCTCACTCGCCACCAGAATGGCAGAGCGGCTTCTGGAGGAAGGGATCTATGTCGTGGGGTTCAGTTACCCGGTTGTGCCGGAAGGCCAGGCGCGCATTCGCGTCCAGATGTCGGCAGCCCACACCCGCGAACAGCTTGAGCGAGCCAGCACCGTCTTCGCCACAGTCGGTCGGGAACTGGGCGTAATCCAATAGCGGGATGCTGAAAAAGGCCGCCAGCATCGTTCTCGCATCGTTCAGACCCTCAACGTACCACGGAGGGTACGCCTTCGGCCCTTCACTCGCTGCGGCCTTGCTGGACGGCCTTTGTGAGCATCCCGCAAATCAGATAGACGAGACAGACCAAACAGACAGCTTTCGTCTCTACTCTCGGACCGCCTGGCCACGCTTCTGTAGATAGGCGTTGCGGACGGCGGTATAGAGATCCAGCGTTGCTTCCTCGACTCCCTGATACTTTTGGAGATTCCGCGACCGTTCATTGACGATCTCTCCCACGCGAGATCCAGTTTGGATGATGCTCGACGTCATACGATTTTTGTGGGCAATGACAGAGGGCACATCGTCCACCTCGATGATCGGCACCACAAGCCAGTTGATCGGGTTGAGAAACACATCGCCGACATATCCCACAAAGTCCCGAACGGTGAAGGGCGGGAGCAGCGGCAACACGAGATAGGGGCCTGGCTTGACCCCGTAGAAACCCAGCGTCTGCCCAAAATCCTCTTCCGGAGTGACCAGATCAACTTTTGTCGCAAGATCGAAGAACCCGGCTAATCCCACCGTGCTATTGATCAGGAACCGTCCGACTTCAATGCCTGCGCCTTTGAGCTTGCCCTGAAACACGTTGTTCAAAAATCGTGGGGCGAACCGGAGATTAGAAAAGATGTTACTGACACCGACTTGAACGACGTCGGGCAAGATAAAATCGTATCCCTTCGCTACAGGCTTGAGCACATATCGATCGACCTTGAGGTTGAACGCGAAGATGTTGGCGTTCACTGGCTCCCAGGGATCGTACTCCTCTCCGGCTCCTTCATCGGCCTTCGCAAAAGGATCAAGCAGTTCGTCCGGTGGCGTCTCTGGCTGCGATGAAGGAGCCGGCGCCGGAATCTGGTCTGCAACTGGTCTCGCGTCGCTCATGCCCGGCGGCTGCGCCGTGCCGGTTTTCCCTGCACAGCCAGTGGCGAGCATCACCGCGACGCCCAGCAGACAGAACGCTAGCGGACGAAAGGGAATGATCACCCCGGCCTCCTTAACCCATACTGCCTATGAAGACATCTACTCCGACCGCCGACACGCCGCCCCTCTGAGCAGATCATCGGCTCAGCCGAGGCGCACTGTACCAAATGCCACGACAATCGCCAATCAATTTTTATGAAATCGTCGTCGTCGTTCCCGCAATCTCGCTCTTCGCGCGTGATCACGGGCTATCGGATGGTGAGTTGAACAAACTCGGCCCATCGACGGAAATAGACTGCACCCCCAACCTGGTAGGTGTTGTTGTGGTCGGCTCCTTCAATGACATAGAAGGACTTGGGTGGCTTGGCCTTCTCGAAGACCTGCCGGCCCAATTCGAGGGGGATAATGTCGTCTTTATCTCCGTGAATGATCAGTTTCGGAAGCGAGAGCTGCGGAAGGCGATCGATCAACGCGAAATCTGCCCCGAGCAGCCAATGGACCGGCAACCCCCCATAATGAAACTTGGCCACCGCGCCAATCGACGGAAATGACGACTCAAAAATCAGCCCAGCGGCTGGCTTCTGCGCGGCAACTTCCCCGGCAACCGCCGCGCCGAGTGAGCGGCCGAAAATAACAACGCGCTCAGGGCGAATCATCCTGGTTCGCGTCAGATAATCATGCGCCCCCAGCGCATCCTGATAGAGCCCCTCTTCCGACGGCTTTCCCTGGCTCCGACCATAGCCCCGATAGTCGAAAATGAAAACAGACAATCCGATCCGGTAGAGTTCGCTCAAATTCTCAAGCCGATTGATGATGTTGCCCGCGTTTCCATGACACCACAAAATCACGGCTGATGTGGCGTGATTCTCCACATACCAGCCGAAGAGCTTTGTCCCATCGGCTGCTGTGAACCAGACATCTTCCAACGGTAAGCCGCTGCGGGCTTTCCAGTCCTGATCCCTCCAAGGGTCTGGATGATAGACGAAGAATGAATCGAGGAGACTCACGGAGGAAGGATAGCCGAACCTATCCAGAGAAGGAAGGGCGAGATTGTTGATGGGATAATCTCCCCCCAATGGGCTAACACAAAAATTCGCTTGTCAAAATTCCGCAACTCCTCTATAAGGCCTTCGTACCGCCCCTTGCAAACCTTCCGTGCGTAGCGTTGATGGAAGGAGACTGTGATGATTTTCAGAATTCTGACGACGGTGTTTGGACTCTATGCGATTTTGCTTTTGTCTGGTTGCTCCATCGGGATGGCTCTCAGCGGGAACAAGCAACCGAACTTCGACTACATCGTGGTTGGGGCACCTCGGAACCAAGTGGAATCGGAATTTGGTCACCCTACAGCCACAACTGAATCGACTGATGGGAAACGGGAAGCCGTCTACAAATATGAGATGGGCAATTCTCCGAACTCGGGACGGGCTTGGGTCTATGGATATGCCTGGTTGAGTATAATCGGAATCTTGGGGGAACCGATCTACTCACTGATCGAACTTAATATGGGCCACAATGAAGAAACCAGAATTGTATATGGGCCTGACAACAAGATTCTCGAAATTCACGGTTATATTCCGCCACCTAACTCAAAAGTCGTGATCGAGTCTGAAGAATCACAAGAAAAATTCATTGAGCGGCGAAGAAAATCTCCATCAGCCCCTGCAGAACAATCAGGCTCGCCTTCCGCTCAGTAAAGGCTGGCTGCCCAGTAGCTCCTAGGTTTCTGGTTAGAAAAACGCTTGCACCGAGAAGATCACGTCGTTATCGCGGTCACGGTGGTTGTAGTCGAGCCTTAAAGCAAGATTTTGGAGCAACGTGACCCGCTGGCCGACGGTCCAACGAAAGTCGTCGCTTTTGTCCCCCAGGGGATAGCGGAGATAGGTTCCCGACACGAGCAATTTCCACCTCTCCGCGAGGTCGCTCAGCATACCGACCGTGCCGCCTCCGCCAATACGATGCCGTTCCTCGTATGCGCTGCTGTAGTTGGCTTCCACTTCCGCAAAAGCAAAGAGGAGTTCTCGTTTGAGCCAATGACTCTCAACCGAGCCTCCAATCCCTCCGTTGAAATACCCGTTGCTGCAGAGCCGGCAGTCACTATGCCGAATCGTGTTCATGCCGAGGCCGAACTTCCAGGAAGGAGCACGGGAAAGACCGTCCATTGGCGAAAGCGACACCATATTGAGCAAGGTGAACCGCTCGATACGAAGCTGCGTGTCACCGAGATTCTTCTCGAAACTCGACTCTTGCCAACTTGTCGGCGAATATCGCCTGACCGCCAGCGAGAGCGCTTCGATCTGGGCATCCGGCGTGTAGCCCTTCTGGGGATCAAGTAGATCGTGATAAGCCGCTCGAATTGCCCATTCTTCATACGGTTGCTTGTTCCGCCACCCAATGCCAACGCTCGCTCGTGACGTCCCATGTCCCGAATCCGGACGGTCCGTGAACGGAGAAATCTCCACGCTCTCAGGCCGAACTTTCAGCATGCTCCTTTCGAGAAGGAGTTCACGATTTCGCTGTTGGTAGGGATTGTTATTGAGTCGCTCACCGGAGCTCTTTAAAAGCAGGTAATCCGACGCAATGTCCAAGACGGTGGCTTGCCTCTGCGGCGGTAAGTTATGGAACTCTGGATCCTTGGCGGACGATGGTGTCACGATTATACGTTGTAGCCATTGATATTCTTGGTCTGGCAAGAAGGCTTTCTTCTTCCGAACTAACGTACCTCGTGACGGGCGATAGACGACAGTGTTTACCACCTCAGACTTCTCCATGAGCCTCCGGATCGTGTCCGTAGGCATCGTATAGATCGCGAACCGATCGGTCAGGTGCAGGGAAGGCTCGGCAAATTCCACCAGCGAAAGGATGTGATAGGAGCAGTTTTCCTTGAAAAAAAAGTAATCGAAGTAGGCGTTGCCCATCTCCCAGGTGTGCATCAGCAAGCGGCGGAGCTGTTCGGGCGAGAAATTGAGTTTGTACTCCCAGATGTCTCGATCCTCCATATCGCCGTACTCCTGCACTTTGAGGTAGTACGGAATAGTAGAAAAATAGCCGGGATAGCCGCCGAAGATCCCCTTCACGGCGTATTCCGGGCCAGTATTCGGTGGCAGCTGAGCTGCGTAGTTGATGGTATAGGCCAGAATTCGCGTCTGATCCGTTTGTCCTCGCTGGTCAACGCGAAGGAACGTGTGCCCGAACGTCGACGAGGGATTGTTCATGAACCCTGAGGCAAAAATGAGGCTGACGCTCTCCACGTCAAAGTCAGCGAACCATCGCTCAAACCGCTCGCAGGCCATCGGCGGGAGGCGGGTTTCATCGAAGGCGAGGCGGTGCTTCAACCAGGTATAGCGCGCAATGAATGCACATTGAGCCGGCTGTTTCGAGCGCCCAACGAGCTCATCGGAGAAAAACTGCTTCAGTGTCGCGTCGAGTTCTGCCTGTGGATTGATTTTCCCATTGGGCGACATGAAAAAGCCTGGGTCGTCCTGTTCGCTGGTGTGGCCGCCAAACAGATTCTCCCGGTAATGGAGCAGGAGATGCCACTCCCGCTCACTGGCGAGCTTGGCCTGCAAACCCTTGTCGATCAGTTCGATAAGGTAGGCATTCTCGGGAGGCTCACTCGCATCAACCGGCGAAGCTGGAGCAAGAAACAGAGTGAATAGAAGTAGGACGATGTACAAGCTGCGGGCCGGAAAGACACGGGGCTTCGACGTTGAAGTCGAAGCCCCGCGCTGGTTGTTAGCGAGTTGAAGCCTGGGCAAGGACTGGATGCGTGGCAATTGCGTCGTTGATCGCTTTCACCATCGCGACCGGTGAGGCTTCACCTGTCTTGACTAAGGACGTGTACCGCTCCTGAGTCATGGCAAAGAATGCGGCCTGGTGCTCGGCCGGCACGCCCATCAAGGTAGCGAGGGATGCGAGATGCTCGCCCTGGCCCTGTGCCATTTCCTGCGACAGGTTCTCGAAGTTGAGCTGAGCAAACATCGTCGTCTTGTGCTCGGACATCACCTTCCCGTCGTTTGTGCAGCCTGAGGTTCCCGAGCTGATACCGAACGTCTGGCTCCAGAACGTGCCGTTGGTGGTCGCCATCAGTACCTGAGGCGCGATGTTCTTTTGGTGCGAATAATCGCTCCAGGCGAGCTTGCCCAGCCCACAGCCAGGGCCGGTGTCTGGATTGGCCGCCATCGCCAGACCTGCCTGCATGCCGAAAAGCACCGCGACCGATAGCATGATCACTTTCTTCGACATAAGACCTCCTCCTTAGTGTGATTATGAATGACTTACGCTCCGCTACGTATAAGACGCAAGGTCGTATTATAGCCGAAACGGAACATTATGGTGAGAAAAAATTACTTATGGCCTCTCTGCGACGTCGGCAAGCACTGGATGTCCAACCGCCGCCTCTTGAATTGCCTTGATGACTGCGAGTGGCGAATCTTCACCTCTCTCCACTAAGGTTCGATATCGATCCTGTACTAGGGAAAAGAATGCCGACTGTTGCTCAACAGGAACGCCCATCATCGTCGCCAATGACGCGAGATGTTCGCCCTGTCCCCGCGCCATATCCTGCGAGAGGCTTTCGAACGTCGAGGCGACAAACACGTCGGACTTGCGTGCCGCCATCACCTGTCCGTCGTTCGTACAGCCCGATGTTCCGAAGCTGATCCCGAACGTCTGGCTCCCGAATGTGCCATTGGTGGTGGCCATCATCACTTGTGGAGCGATATTCTTCGGATGTTTGTAATCAGACCACGCGAGCTTGCCCAGACCGCAGCCAGGCCCATTGTCTGGATTCGCTGCCAGCACAGACCCAACGGGAATCCCGACTAACAACAAAGCAAGTTGAATCTGTATAAGTTTTCTCATGAACCCCTCCTTCTCTTATGGACCATGCTGAATAGGCTTTATCTTAATGAGGCTGCCACCATCTAGGTTTTCCCCGGGCGGTAATTGTAGCTCAATATGCCTGAGCTTGATCATTCCGTCTATCATTTCCAGAATCCGGTAGTGGGTCAGTTTGAAAAGAGTTGATCTTGCCTCTGCTTAAGCGGTCATGTATAGTGACCGCATGGCTCCTAAACTTAAGCCCCACCAATTAATTGCCAACCTCATGACCGCTAGTACCCCCCTGGAGAAATATTTACAGGACGGGGGTCCACTTACCGACCTTGATGTCGAATCTATCGAGGTGACATTGGGTAAACTTAAAATATTCTTCGACATCTGTATCTGGAAGAGGACGCATGCCCAAAAAAACAAAATCAAGTGATATCAACGTCACTGCCTTTGCGATCCTCCAGGCCGTGACCGGTGAAACTACCCACCATCCCCACAACGGAACCCCTGCAAAGAAGAAGAACTCGCCAGCAAAGAACCCTGCCGCTGTCGCCTTAGGACGATTAGGAGGGTTGAAGGGCGGAAAAGCTAGGGCTGCAAAACTGTCGAAGAAGCAACGTGCCGAAATAGCGAGAAAAGCAGCAAAAGCTCGGTGGAAGAGAGCGTCATAGACTCAAAGCATAAATGGCTTTAGCTGCCCCCACCTCAAACTGCCCCTTATCGCAGAATCCCGACTCCTTGTGGGAGCTTAAATCGCTTTGGCCCCGCCGATCCTGGATTGAAGAGTAGGGTCTTCTCGAACCACTCAGCTTTCGGCTGATGGGTATGACTGACTACACAGATGTCAGGTCGTTCGCGATCTAGAAATGCTCGTCCGTCCTTCGTGAGCTTCCCGTCTTCGTGCAAGATATGACGGATGGCGATGCGGAGGCCTGCCAGTTCGATCACGGTCTCAGACGGAAATCCGCTATGCTCATACTCGTCGACGTTGCCCTGGCCCGCATGATTTATGAAGCTTCTGCTGCAAGCGTGGATACGCGGCCGCAGGTTCCAAGGAACCGGAGGCGTATTCTCTGCAATACGTCGAGGATTTCTTGGGACCGAGAACGACCCAGATGCTGGCAGATCGTTTGCCGCAGTAGAATGGCATTACTCGGACAGACTCCTAAGATCCGAGTGATGTCTGCACCTGTTTCCAGTCGAACGTGAAAGGCTCCGGCAATTTCTTCGGCAAAGCGGCGAGTTCCGCTTTCAATCGATCGGCCCTGGCGGCGCTCATCGGATGCGTGGAGAGCCATTCCATCCGGCCCTTGTCTTTCTCCGAGAGCCGTTCGAAAAACGTGATCATACCGGAGGGGTCGATCTTCGCCCGCTGAAGCAACTGTAATCCCTTCAGGTCGGCCTCGGTCTCCTGCTCTCTGCCGAACTTAAGAGTGAACAGTTCGACGCCAAATTGTTTCATCATCCCGACGAGACCCTGTTGATTGCCGAACACAATGGCGGCCACCGTCATCAGCCCGAGACTTTTTACAATCCGTTCAAGCCCATGCCGCTGCAGCACGTGATTCAGCTCATGGCTCAGTACGCCTGCCACTTCTTCGCCGCTTTCTGCTTTTTTCATGAGCCCGGTGAACACCACCACATACCCGCCTGGCAACGCAAAAGCGTTGACGACGTCGCTCTTCACCACGGTCACTTCGAACTTGTAGGGACTATCCGGAATCTGCGCAGTCATACGTTGGGTCAACTCTCCCAACGCTGCGACCGCGGGCCCCTCTTTCATCACTTCCTGATGACTGAGAAAATCCCGATAGGCCGATTCGCCCAGCTTTTGTTCCCACTCCACCGGAATCCGGCTTACCGCAATCTCGACGAGCAGATCAGCCTGGAACCAGAGTCCCAGCACCGTGGCCAGGAGCGCCCCGCCTACTAGGCTCCAGACGAGCCGGTGCCGGTGGCGCACCTGTCGCACCTGCTCCGCAGTCTGTGCAAAGGAGTGACTCAAATGATCCGGCGCCGCTTGGCGGAAGGCGCGAATTACATCAGGGTTCTTTAAAAAGAGTATCCGCTCTCCTTTTTGCTCGGCCCATTTCACAACAAGCTGATCGTGGTCGAGTCCGCCCGCCGAGACGGTGAGGCTTGAAAAAGGAACGGATTCAGGCTGGCTATCGGCAGTATCAGATGTAAAAGTAACGGTGAGTCCATGCTCTTCGACTTGAACAAGGCAAGGCGCACCAGCGGCGGAAAACTCGTCACCGAAACAAAGGGCATTGGGAGTCTTAGTGGTCATCTGGGGTTGTACGGCTGCTCAAAATGGCCGCGAACGAGGCCGCAGGTGAGCAGAAACCGGGGGCGTGATAGCTTCCACCCTCCCTCCCCAAGCTGCCAAGACAGCTCCTGCCTCGTATGGGGCACGTTGAAGATTTCCTGCGTCTCGAGAACGAAGCTTGGGGACTGGCGTGTCTTGGCGCGACTGGGTTGGGCGGGTGACAACGTAGGCATTTTCAGCAGCCGTTATTCAGAGACTGGGATGAATTGCCGTATCCACGCTCCGAAGCTTCCTGGGTTTCGGCTTTGAATGAATACGAGTCCTGGCCCTCGGAATCGGCAGACAAATCCTTCGCCTGAGGTGAAACTGGCTACCCAGCCAGAGGTGGCTTTCTCAATATTGTACGAGGTCGTGGAGGACCAGGCCACCAGGTGGCTGTTGTCCACAATGTATTCCTGATTGGGCTTCAACTCGATCTTGTGAATAGCCCCGAAGCTATTCAGCACGAGCATTCCCTTGCCGCTAATATTCAGAATGAAGAAACCCTCTCCGCCCAGCAGTCCACGACTCAGGCCCTGCATTTTGTTTTCGATGACGATCCCGTCGGCGCCCGCGAGAAAACCGTCTTTCTGCACCATGTAGTCGTTCACGCCGTCGAGTTCCAAGATGACAATTTCGCCGGGCACCGTCGGAGCCAGCAAGGCTTCGCCGGGGCCACGGTTGGCGCGCAACGTCTGGAAGAAGAACTTCTCACCCGTTAGAAACTTTCGCGACAGGGCTCCGAGAAAACCACCTTCCATCTTGCTTTCTATGTCGATGGTCGGCGAACACGCCACCATCGCGCCCGACTCAGCTTTGATGTTCTCACCAGCCGCCAATTCCACCCGCACCATTGGAAACGCACCTGGATATAAAATTTCGCTTTTCATGTCGTCACGTCCTCCATCTATTCATACTGGCTCTCATACCACCCATCCGTAGACCCTACGGCTCGGCTCCGGTCCTTCTTCCAGATAACTCATTCTGAGTTTTCCGAGCACATCTAGAGACAATTCAATTCGTTTCGCCTTGGTGTTGACGCCAAACACTCGCGCCGCATTCAGTCCAAAAATCCGTTCCTTCACCTGGCGTGTGAGCGGCTGATACCCATGCTGCTCAATCAGCCGATCTGGAATCTGGAACCGCCGAAAAGCTTCAATTTGCCATTGTGGCGAACCATACCAAATCGAGTCTGTTCCCCAGAGCACGTGATCGGCACCAAATGCGTCGATGATCTGCCCAAGCAGATGCGCGCAGACCACCGGATGGGTCGTGACGAGTTGCGCAAAGGTTGAGCCGAGCTCCATGTAGATATTCTTGATTCCTGGCTGCGCCTGTTTCATGCGGCAGAACTCGGTGGTCCAGGGGATATCTCTTGTTTTAGCAAACACCGTATCCACCGTCGAGGTGCTCTTGAGCCCCGAGTGATAGACCAGGAAATCGATGTCTGGAAAATCTCTAGCAGCCTTGATCACATCCTTGGGGTGGTTGTAGTCCGGTACCGGCCCAAGGGGAAGTCCTTTGTGGACACAGACTCGCTTCACGTTGAGCTTGCGCGCCTGTTCCAACATCGGATAGGCAATCCGCTCATCGTCCATCCACCAGCCATGATCGAACCCCTTCGGACAAGAGCCGGTGTAACACTTCCACGCATCGACCTTGAGCGTCTCCGCCTGCAATGCCATGAACTCCAAATCCGCTGCCCCCAGTTGGGGTGTGGCCAATCCATGTGCGAGCATTCGTTGGGACTGCGCAAGGCGATTGATTTCGTCGCGGATGTGCGCCATCTCTTTCGGCGGCACGACCGCTTCTTGCGGATAGGGCCCCGGCGGTGTGCTGATGAGGCCGATGGTAGTCTCGCTGTCGAGAAACACTTCTTTCACAAAGTTTTCCCACGAAAGATCGTCGATGGTGCCTCGATCACCCGCAAGCTTCGGATTGAGTCCTGACTCCCTTATCCACCGTCTGAGCGACAGCAGCCCTTGTTTGGACACCGCTCCCTTTCGATTGTTTTCCGCATCGGCTGGATCGAAATGAGCGCTCACGTAATGTGTCTGCACGTCGAAGATGAAATAGGGCACGCCCTGCTGCTCGGCAAAGGCTGCTGTTTCAAACAGTTCGATCTCTCCAACATCGAAAAACTTCCCGAAGATCGAGTTCATGGCCAGTAACGCCGCTGCCATTCCACCGGTCGTCCTGAGAAAGTCTCGACGGGTAAGCCCTTGTCGAGCTGCAGTCTGCTCCGCAAGCATGATGGCACACGCTTCAACGCGGGCTTGGTCTGCTGTCTGGCTGAAGGGAGTAAATTCTTCGTTCGACACGATCTGCGTCGGAAGAGTGGATTGAAATGTGGTCCCTTTCCTCGCCGATGGAAGGTATGAAAATGGTGATGGTGAGGACGACATGGTGCCAATTCTCGTGATCGTGTGCGGTGATTCTGTGGAATACGGTCGGCAGTGTCAAGCAACCGGAACGGACGAAGGAGTCGGAAGTTTTGACTGCGGAAGGGAGGGGACCGGTGGATTACTTAGACTGGGGCGTTGACACAGAGCGGCTGCTCTCGATCACGACCATTTGAGTCTTGGGAATTGTTGCGACGACATCGCGCCGGGGATCACCTTCTTGATCTTTACCGTCCTGCCCGACACTATACATCACCCCTTTTTGCTGATCGACCAGCATAGGAAGACCAGTAAAGGGATCGTAGTAGGCCTGTCCTGCCTTTGCGAGGCGCGTGACCACATTTCCATCTTGCGCCCCCTGTCTGATCCAGACTTGCAGGCTCGCCAGACGAAGCCGTGCATCAGTCTCCACCGTTCGCTCAACATAGGGGTCCCATGAGGGGAGCGGCTCGATTCCGACGATGTGCTCGATCGGATTCGCCACATAGTCCACTGCGCTGACAGCGGGAGTCCGAATGAAACTGGATGGTTTCGGCAAGTTGGTATAACGCCCTTCCGCCATCGCTTTGCTCGCCGCCTCGTAATAGTCGGCATAGGCATTGGATCGCCGCTGCACGGGAAGAGGCATCGCAGCCGCAAGGGCCATGTATAGAGGGCGCTCGTCGATCTTGTCGTTCTTCAGGCTCTTTGTCACGGCCTCCGTCGCCCACACAAGATGGCTCTGCATCGGCCATCGGAGTGACAACTCAACTTGATCCAGGGGGCGAACAATCTTACCAAGTCGACCAATCGCTGTCTCGTCGAGATCCTGACGGGTCAAGAGCCCGGATGCGATTGCAGCATTGTCCTGCACTGCCGTCACTGCCAGCATCTTCACCATTAACGTCTTCGACTGTCCTAACACCGTGCGCCAGGACCTCATATCGTTCTCAAGCCGTCCGAGACCGGTGCTGAGATCCTGCGCAAACCCTTCTGCCAAGTATAATCGATGGGCCAGCAAAATACGGGCACAGTTCGGACTCAGGATTTGCCCGTAGCCTGCATCTTCAAACGACATCGACAGCCACTGTTGGTAACGCTTGAGGGCGAGCGATTCTTGAGCCACCCATGATCGTACCGATGCAGCCTGCGGCTTCATCTGCGCCACCGGGTCGGCACTCGAGAACCATCCACTGACCACGTTGGCAGAGGCCCCTGTCGTCATCCCTTTCCCCTCATCGCCAAGCATGCAAGCGCTCGCAGCTTTAAGATCGCCTCCTTCCACTTTGCGCTCGTAACCAACTTGGATCGGATCCTGCTCCCCGGGAACATCGAAGCCAAGCAGCAAGAAATACCCGTTTTTCGTTGAAGCGGTGAGTACCTGTGGAGGACTCACTGTCAGGTTTTGATAGACCGGCGACGGAGGAGTTTCCATCACCATCCAAGCCAATCCAACCGCCCCGATGCCGACCGCCACCAGCACAACACAGAAGAGCGCCAACCCCACACACAACATAACAATCGATCGCGTGGTCGAAAAACAAGACCCGATAAACGACGAGATGCCAATGCGGACCCGCGCTACTCTCGCGGCAAACCGAGGGCGCGGTCTTGGCGACGCCAAGCGATCCCAAGTAGAAACCTGGCTTTTCTCTCCCGTTGAGTCAAAAAGAACATCAACGGCCGATGCAGCGACCGAGCGCTCAGGCTCTAGCGTCGAGTGAGTGGCCTCAACGCCGGAATCCTGCCACGTCTCGGAAGACGGTGAGGGAGTATTCACAAACGTGATCGATTCACTCGCCAGAACCCACTCCGGTTTCGTATCTTCCTGAAGAACAACCTGTTCCACGACAGGGACTACCGCTTCAACGACAGGAGCGGTCACCTCCGGGAGGGCCGACTCCCATCCACCACTACGCGATAACTCGACGGCCGTTGTAGAAGATTCCTCAACCAGCGGTAACGGAACCGCTAGATCGGCTGGTGTCTCCCCTTTCTCCTTGTCCCAATTTCGCTTCTTTTCAGACGGACGATGTGGCTGAACCTCGACTTCGCCAGTGCTCCAACGCGACAATGTATCCATTGAGGCAAGAGACACCGATGGTGTATCACTCGGTGCTGCGAAGAGCGGAGGAGCCGCGGCATCCTGCAACAGTGTAAAGGGTTTTTCATGATGCTCTGTGGAAACCGGTTCAGGTGGCACTTCCGGAATCACCACTAAACGCGAAGGCTCTGGAGCGGAAGCTTCTGGAGCGAGCGCCACGGGCTGCGGCATCATAAAAGAGGGAGTTGAAACTGGTTCGGCTTCACGAGCGGGCTCGACCGGTTCCGGCAGGAGCGGCATCGGAAGGTCTACCTTGAGGGAACTTGAGGCATCGCTCAAAAAAATCGGTGACTCCTCTGGCCGCAAGGATTCTTCTGAAAGAAGAGCCGCAGTTGGCTGTGACAAATCAGGCTCTCTGATTTCGGTTGTTTCTGCAATCGATCCACTCACTTCATCCAATATCGATGGATAAGCAAATGGCAACGGCTCAGGATCGCTGAATGAGATAGACGGTTCTGGGATTGATGTAATGGATGGGGAGGAGGCCTCTGAATCCGGCACGGATTCTGGTTGAACTGACTCTAATTCCCCCGCATCCTGTAAGCTCGTACCCGACGTGGAGGGTGCGGCAGGCGAACTCAATGATAAAGTTCCTGCGGCAAACTTCCAGGCGCCGTCGAAGACGGTGTTCCATGAGAATGGGACCGTGGGCGTGGAGTCAGCGGCGGATGGAGTCGAGGCTTCTGGCTCTGGAAGTACCGCAGGAATTGTTGACGGCTCTGCCGCAAAGATCGACTCGCTAGGCTCTGTCAGATCTGACACAGAAGTTGGATTCGACAACTGAGCTGGTACACCTTCAGGCCGCGTGGTGGCGGACAGAGCAAGAACGGATCCATCACTCAACAGGGATCCACTCTCCGATTGAGCTAACGGGGCCGTTTCCTCGATCCTGATAGTGGAGTCCTCTATCTGCTCCCAGGGCATGGGAAAAGGTACTCCCGACGATCCGACGGAAGAGACACTCACTTTCTCGACATCCCCTGGAGGGGGCTCCGAAAAGCTGGGAGCAAGTCCCTCTTCCACAAAGGGCGAACGTTCGACGGTCGGATCCCCCATCTCCTCATCACGATGTCCATTCAACTGAAACGTCGGCTCGGCCAATATCGACAGGACCACTTCCTGGTTGAGGCAATTGGCCTCCTGGATTGTTCCTGTAGATTCGGGCGACGGAACCTCCAATTCCTGCCTAGCCAAACCGACCGGCACCGGGTCTATCAAAACATCCGGAACATCGAGCGATTCAATGGCGGGATGCGACGAAGTGGGTGGCGGAGTCTCCTGATCCGGGAGAACCCCGTCGAACTGCTCCCACGGCATCACATCAGAAGTCCTAGCTTCTTTCGTAGTGACGACGATATCGCCCTGGGGGTTCGAGGCATCGACCTCCAATGTCATCACTGCGGCAGGAGCCGGCGGATGAGGTACAAGAAGCTCACCTGTTTGTATGTCGAAGAGAGAGGCAAACTGAAGAGCCACGGGACTTGCCGGAGCAAGCGCTCTTACCTTGGCATAGAGCTGAGAAGGTTTCTTGGGATTTTCTGAGTCTGGATCCTCGATAAGTATGTCGATGGCCTTGCCCAATTCGGCCATCGCAGCCATGGCATCCCCCTTTTCCTCATACACCTGTGCCAAGAGCTCGAGGAACGGAATACAACGGGGTCCGGCATCCAAGTATTCGCGCAGCAAGGATTCAGCCAGCCATAAATCTTGTCGCCCGATCGCTTCATTGACGAGGGACTCAAATGCTTGCCGAGCCGTGACAAGGCTGCCTAGTCGTAGATGTAGCGTGGCAAAGAGCCGTCGAGCTTCCGTATTGTGAGGATCAAGTGAGAGCAGCTCTTTCAATGCGGCGGACGACCGTCCGTACTTGCCGGCGTTCATGTGGGTGATGGCTTCTTCGAGAAGTGCGCTTTTCTTGCTGTAGCCAACCACACCCCGGTTTTGCGTTCGGGAGGAAGTCTTTTTGACAGCTTTTTGAGGGGGTTTCTTGTCGGTCCGCACGTTACAACCTTAGCAGATCATCGAGAGATACGAAGTGGCTGCCCTAGCCACTTTGCGGTAGATTTCGTTTCTGTTCGACCTCTTAGGATCTTGAGGGGAAGTCAAACTGGACTGAGGAATGCAATCCTAGTGCCATTATGGTCTTGACAGTGGGTATGAATGTCTTTGATTATTTAAGGTGTTAGATCTTCCCCTCCTTCTTCTTCCTCCGACATTTTCCAAAAATGAACAAGCCTGTCTAGAATTGCCGTCGAGGGAACCTTCTCTCTGAACGAGACTAGCCCGCATAATTCATGATGGTTCGTCGAGAAATGGCGAATTGGCCCACGAGAAGCCCGAACAGCGGGACTTGCGTGACGTGTGAACCCTGTCCCTACCTGTCGCGCTTTCCCCGCCAGTCTCGCCCGTCTCACTTGAGTCAGACATCGGTAATTGCAGTGGCAGCTCTCATGCATCAAATACGCTGGTTGGTTGTGCCAATGAGGAGCCTTATGGTACCGTCCTGTATTCCCCGTTCTCATTCTCATGCACGACCTGGTCCTGGGGATAACCAGTCTCTCCCTTACATCGTTTGAGAATAATGGATTTTTTCTCCTTCGGACAACTGAGTTGGATCAGACAGGCCGCTCTCGTCTGTCTGCTGGCCGTGCTGAGTGGACTTCTGCTTCCTCTTGCCCTACGGGCTGAATCAGGAGGAAACGCCAACGGACGCGTCTCCCTCGACTTCAACGATGTCGAACTCTCTGTTTTTGTTCGATTCATCAGCGAGTTGACCGGCAAGAACTTTGTCTTGGACGAAGTCGTCAAGAAGGCCGGAGGGAAAATCAGTGTGTACTCCCCTACCAAGGTCACGCACGCCCAAGCGTATAGCATGTTCGTGGCAGCGCTCGAAGTCAGTCGTCTGGCTGTCATCACGAAAGGGAATGTCCATCAAATCGTGGCGATGGGGGAGCTTCCTCCGGAACGAGGGGCATTCGTCTACAAACTTAAACACGCTAACGCGACCGATCTTGCGGCCATCCTCACCAATCTCGTCGCCCGATCTCAGACCGTGGCACAGACGGCGCCGGGTACACGACCACTGTTTAGACCCTTGAGTGAATTCGAGGCCCCGGTCCAAGTCTTTGCGGACAAAGCCACGAATGCGATCATCATCAGTTCGACAAAAAGCGCTTACACAAGGCTGCAGTCCGTTATTCGAGACTTGGATACGCGTCGGCATCAGGTCTTTGTCGAAGCCGTCATCTTGGAGGTGCAGGTCGATCGGCTCAGAGAGATCGGAAGCGACCCTATTCAGGTAGTCGGTGCGGGCAAAAGCGGTCAACTGCAAGGCATCGGTGGATTCAATGTTGCGCCAGAAAGTTTGGCAACCATCGCGCAGTCCATTATTGGGGGCGCGACAACTGGGGGAGCGGTGTCGGTCCTCAACACGATCAACGTGCGCGCATTCTTACGACTGTTGCTGAGCCTTACGGACACGAATGTCCTGTCGACCCCGCAAGTGCTTGCCGCAGATAACCAAAAAGCCAAGATCGTGGTGGGTGAAAATCGTCCGTTCCCCACGGGGCAGGCCCAGGGCATCACGGGCGGAACCCTTGTCACGATCGAGCGAAAAGATGTCGGCGTCACACTGGAATTCACTCCCCAGGTTCTTGAGAACGACCTGATCCGATTAGAAATCAAGCAGGAGATTACCGCGATCGCGGATGCTGTGGCGCAAACGATCGGGGCCACGACCGGGACAGCCGGTCTCGCCGTCGGACCCACCACGACCAAACGGTCGATGGAGACGACCGCCATCGCGAAAGATCAACAGACGATCGTCGTCGGCGGGCTCGTGCGGGATAACATCGTCATCAACGAGCGAAAAGTTCCGCTCCTGGGCGATATCCCGTTCTTGGGTTGGCTGTTCAAATTCCAAAGCCGACAGATCGTGAAGCTCAACCTGCTCGTATTCCTGACCCCCACCCTCGTCAGGGATGAAGCAGACATGGTGGAGTTGAATGCCAGAAAATCAGCGGAATTAGGGACACTGCAGCGCGAAAGTCAGATTGAGGAACCCACAAGGCTCAAGCAAGAAGTCTTAGAAAAACTCGAACGCAAGAATGGAACGTCCCGCACTCTTCCAAATACCGTAGATCCATCCGATCCGCTCCAGCCACCCCTTCAACCTGAGTAATCTCTGATCATGAGCATCCTGCTTCGGTGTTCTCCTGTTGTCCTAGACGTGCGGACCATTGAATTTCTACCGTGCCACAATAGTTTTTCCGCAGCCTGCCATCGCTCGCGCCTCTCATACATTCATCATCCACACTCTTTCCGAAGGCAGGGCTCTTTTATAATGGCGTGGACATACCATGGCGTCAGCAGATCAACCGAATACCTGTACGGTTTGGTCGGCCAGGGGTATGGGGTGAGTGCGCGAACGATTTCAGAACATTTGTGCTGAATCAGCCAGAGTTGCCCTGCCTTGAATTGGTTTTTGGTTAAATATGAAACACGCGGTTAGCGGACAGTTCACTCAACCAGCGGTATCCACTAAACCGGGGGAAGTATGGCCGGGTCGTATAGATAAAACCCATCGCGCACTGGGAGCACTCGTCTTCATACAGAAACGGGCAGGGTTATTCTCCCCCGCCCGTTCGTACAAACCCGCCTCCGCCGTAGGCGTTGATACCCTATTTTACTTCAGTCAGAATTTTACTTCAGTCAGATGCGTGAGAGCAGTTTCGGCATGTTCCGTGGCGACATCGGCGTGGCCTGCTTTCCCATGCTCGATGGCCTCTTTTAGATGCGTAATCGCTTCCTTCAAATGCGAGTTTCTGCCTCCCCTCTCAGCAAAGTTCAGCGACTTTTGCGCATGTGTCACGAGCACCTCAGCATGACCCTGTTTGCCATGCTCCACCGCTTGCTTCGCCTCCACGATGGCGTCCATGACGTTTCCGGCAGGGGACGGTTGGGCGTTCAGCATGGGCACACTCACGAACGCTCCAAGCGCAACCAGAATGAGGGCACCACGATAGAATTTGCTGATCATCTTTGCCTCCCCTATATGGTTAGAATTCACTGCCGAAAAGATTGTAGGAAATCTTCAATGCACCTTAACACAGCGTTTCCGTAGCCTGTCAAGAAAACCTAGCAGGCTGCTCAAAACCGATTGTATTTAGGACATCTGAAACGAGACAGACCCAGCCGCATGGATAGTGGCGATTGTGTCGACGTATCGTCAGGGGATTTTAGGACAGGTGGATTGGTGCACTTATGAGGCGGGGTCCCGCTGATTAAGAGTGGCAGAAGTCGTAGTCGGGTTAAAACAGGGGTTCAAATCCCGTTGGGACCACCAGTACTTACGCGATCCGCGAAAAATCCTGTGACACCGGCGTGACACGGATCTCTGTGGATAACGTCGGTGTCGTCGGCTGACCAGAACTCCGCTGCTCCAAGGCCTGGACCCCAGCTCGCAGATGACTCGGAGCGAGATGCGCATAGCGGAGCGTCATCTTGATCTCGCGATGCCCCGCCAACGCGGACACCTCGGGGAGCGGTCGTCCCGCCTGCACCAAGCGGCTGATAAAGGTATGCCGCAACGTGTGCAAACTGACCCCCGGGAACTGCGCCTGTGTCGCCGCGCGAATGGCCGCCCACGATTTTGCGGCAGGGACTAGCCGATCAGGGACTGAAGCGTTGCACTTGGAATGAGCACTCAAGCAGGGAAATGCCTGCTAACGCACATCCCGAAAGAAGGCACGGGGCAGCACCGGCAAGCGGAACTCCACGTGCAGGATGATGAGGAGCACGCGGAGAAAGCTGTGCCAGACCCCCATCTTCAGAAACTTTCTGGCGTCGGTTATGACGGGAGGAGAGAGCAGGAGCGGAGTGGTCACACCGATGAGCCGCTCGCAAAAGGCCACATCTTCGAGGATTGGCCGATTGGGAAACCCACCGAGCTGTTCGAACAGTGCGCGACGGACAAAGAGCGCTTGGTCGCCGTAGATGATCCGGCTGCGGGTACAGCGGAAATTGTCGAGAAACGAGATGAACTTGAGCCGCCAGTCGTCGCCAGAGAACTGGTGCATAAACCCTCCGGCTTGGATCGAGTGGTCGGCTTCCATCTCGTTCAGTCGCTGAATCGCGCCGCTCGGCAAGACGGTATCGGCATGGAGAAAGAGGAGCCAGTCGCCTGTGGCCTCTTTCGCACCGGCATTCATCTGCGAGGCGCGGCCTTTGGGAGCACGAAACGTGAAACGTGAAACGTGACGCGTGTCTCGTGAAGCGCCTGACGAACGACGCGGGTTGCTCGCACGGTCGATGAATCCAAATGATTCAATAATGGCGCGAGTGCGATCAGTACTGTCGCCATCGACGACGATGACTTCATGATCGCCGCGCTGGTAGAGCAATTCGCGCAAAGTGTGCGGAAGCGCCTTCTCTTCGTTGTAGGCTGGGATGACGACCGAGACCATTATTCCTTCTTCTGCTACGTGTGATCTGTCATGAGCCCTGTGCTCTCGTTTCGACCAGCCAATCCGGCAGAAACTTCCGCACATCCATGGCCCAGGCCGTGGGATCTTCGGCGATCGATTCGAACAGATCGCTCAGGGCCAGGATCATCTGGTCTGTCAGCGCGAGATAGTCCTGCGCGCGGCGGCGTAAGGTCTCCGCGTCGATCCGTCCCTCGGTTATCGCCCGTTCGAGCATGCGTCGGCCGAATCCATGATGGGCCTTTTCTTGCTGGAGCAACAGTCGCCGCAGGCGACCGAACGGCGCCGCGCGCTTCACCAATCCTTCTTCGATGCGCGTCAGGATCGCTTCGCCCAGTCCCTCGAGGATCACCTGTTCAGCCAGCAATGTTTCGAGCAGATCGTTCCGGGCCAATGCCTCGTCGAGGATCGCACGATAGTCTTCCAGCGCAGGCAAAAACGGCGCATCGCCGAGATGCCTCGGCGCCAACCAGGCAATGGCCCCCTGAAAGACGATCGCATGCGCCGCCTCCTGGCGGGCCTGCCTGAGGAGAAAGCGCTGCGACCCCGCATCTGGCGCCAACGCGGCTTGTCCTTTCGCACATGCGTGCGCCACACGTTCGCCATACTCAAGAAAAGTCAGTAAACGCGCGATCGGCACTTTCTCGTCATGATGCACCAGCATGAGTCATCTCCTTTGGCGCAATGCCGTTGAGACTCCAATTGTAGTCGAGATACTCGATGCGGTAGCCCGGCTGAGTAAGTTCGTTCGCCAATTCAGGATCGTCGACGTAGCGAGCGAGATAGGCCAACACTGATCCGGCGTCGGCGACGAAATCCGACTCGAACCAGTGAAAGATCATCGACAGCGAGGCCACTTTCTGCGCTCGATCGAACCGATTGCGTGTGGGGTCGTTGACGAAGGCTTTCGCAACCTGAACCAGCTGACGATCTAATCGATCGGGCACATAGGCCCAGGACTGCAGCTTCGGACAGGATGTCGATGCGCAGACGATGGCAAAGTGTATCAGCGGTTCATGAAACTGTTCGATCAGCACCCGGCGTTCGAGATCGTACAGATTGATCGTCGTGCCGCCGACGGGATACTCGCGGCCGATGAAATAGCGATAGCGCCCCCAGAGCGTCATCGGTGAATAGTGGTCCAGGATGCCCTGAACGGCAAAGGCGTTGTAGGCATTGATCCAGAACGCCTGTTGATCTTGGCGCGTCGCCAACTTTGTTGGATCGATGCGGTTGAGTTCTCTCAGGTAGCCGTCGAGCCTGCCGTCAGCCTGTATGGCAGGATAATCCACTTGCCCATCGCGGACGTGAGCCTGGACGATCCAGTCCCAGGCCTGGTGAGAAACCCGATCCGGAGCAATGGGGTCAGCCGGCTGGAATGTTCTTGGCGTGCTTGAACAACCGGCAAGGATGACGAGAAGGAGAACCGCACCGATCCAGCGACTCATGAGCGAGACCCTCGCGAGGTGAATGATCGTGTCGTGCGTAGCGCGATGATGGGGTGGCGTAGGATTGATCCGACGACGCGGCCGTCGAGCCTGTTGCACGACGAGTGATCGGAACAGGTGTTGATCGCCGCTCGGTCGAACTGCTGTAGGATTTCGCTCAGCGACGATTCAAGCAGGTTTCCCACGGAAGGGAATGCCAGGCAGGGCGACACGTTTCCCGATGCATCGATGGCAATGCTGTACCGCCCTGCATCGCACGGTTCCAGCTTCTGTCCACGCAACCAACTCACATTGTCTTCGACAAATTTTTGAAGGTAACCGGGGGGAATCAGCTCGTCGTCGAGTAGCCCGCTGAAGACAGCCGCGGCACTTGCTCGATCGTACATGAGTAGTTCATCAGGCCTGCCGTAGGTTCCGACGTTCCAATGATAGGCGCCCACCACCGGCAGAAACCCCTGTCCTCGTGCGAATCGGACAACCTCCGGCACCTCGGCCCGATTGACATCGCTCACAATACAGGTGAGAAATTTTGGTTGAGGAATGTCTTTCAAGAGGGCGATGCCCTCTAATACCTGCGTCAGCTGATCGGCGCCGCGAATGTGCTGATATCTCGCCCGATCCAATGTGTCCAGGCTCACCGAGATGGCCAGCGGCAGCCGACTCAGTCGCTCGACAAGCTGCGGCGTGATCTTTGTGCCGTTCGTAATCAGCGTGAGATGCAAGCCGACCGCTGAAAGGTCTTCGAGAATCTCAGGCAAATCGCGCCGCAACAACGGCTCGCCTCCCTGCAGCAGCACGAACCGCACGCCGTCGCGATAGAGACCGGAAAAGACACCACGGATCTCTTCCCGCGACATTTCATACCGACCGACATTGAGTGGCAGATCACAGTACCCGCAGGCAGAGTTGCATCGGAGATTGACCTGGAACGTGGCCAATACCGGCCGGCCAGCCAGGAGGTTTCTGAATGGCGTGAGTGCTCGGTTCAGGGCTGAGAAGTGTCCAGCCATCATCTCCCCTCACATCGGCATGGCGTCTCAGAACGTCTCAGCCAGCAGCGATTGGATTAGCCGTTCCGTTTCCTGATACCCGCCCTCACCGATTCGCACATGGCGAATCACACCTTGCTTGTCGATAAGATACATAGCCGGCCAATAGCGATTGCCATAGCGATTCCACGTCGAGAAATCGTTATCGATGGGGATAGGAAAGCGGATGTCGTGTTCTCGGATATACTGCTTCACCTTCGCAGAGTCCTGTTCGTAGGAGAACTCCGGTGAATGTACGCCGATGATGACAAACCCCTTCTCCGCATACTTCTGATGCCATTGCTTCACGTAGGGTTCGACATTTCGGCAGTTGTAGCAGCCGAAAGTCCAGAACTCGACCATCACCACCTTGCCTTTTAGATCGGACAGATGCAAGGGCATGCTATTCAGCCATGTCTCGTTCGTAATGTCCGGCGCTTTCATGCCGACTCCCGCATTGGCCACGAACCAGGTGACAAGCACCCCGACCAAGAGAGCACCGATGCCGATCAACATTCGCCGTACCATGGTCCCCTCCCTGCTTACGCGGACTCTATTAATCTTACGGTCCTGGGAAAGCCCTGGATCTACTTGGCAATCGTAATCGCTGGCGCCGGGTACTTGGTGAGATCAGTCACCATGTCGGAAAGGCAGGAATTCTTTGCCCTTAGTTGTCACACTGCGATCCAACGCGCGTTAAATCTATCGTGGTCAGAGCGTGACACCAGCGTGACAGAAAGTAACGAATGCTATGAAGCGCGTAGAACTAATAGAAACATGACATGCTAACCTCCTGAGATTGTAAGTGAATGACTTTTCATAAAATTTGGGAAGACCGCCCTGTTATTGCATGATTATAAGTTTATTCAACTTTTCAATTGGTCGGCCCTCTCAAGGCTTAAACACGGGTTCGAAGACTGGGGACCTCGTTTCTATGAAACTAAGCTGTGCTGAAATTGTGCCAGTAGACGGATTGAACGGCGAGAAACAATAGAACACTTAGAAGAGATATAAACGTGGTTGGCCTGCAGAACACGATGAAGCCAAAGGCTTTTGGGGGAGACCAGACCTTTGATCATCAAGTTACGCAATTGAGAAAAATGGGGTGAGTGACGGGTTTCGAACCCGCGACCTCCGGATCCACAATCCGGCGCTCTAACCA
>JBDSDL010000230.1:0-26400 GCA_039920585.1 Nitrospiraceae bacterium
CCTCTTCAAAGAGGCCACGCTTGTCCGCCTTCGCATCCGTGAAGGCGCCGCGCATATGGCCGAACAGCTCGCTTTCGAGCAGCTGTTCCGGAATGGCGGCACAGTTGACGGGGATAAACGGCGCATCCTGGCGATCGCTATTGTAATGGATCGCCTTGGCCACCAATTCCTTGCCGGTTCCGCTCTCGCCGGTGATCAAGAGATTCGTAGGACTATCGGCCACGCGCCGGATCAGATCGAATATCTCCTGCATCGGTTTGCTCTTGCCGATGATCTGATGAAAGCTGTACTCCTTGTGGACCTCGCGCCGGAGCCTGTTCACCTCACGCCGTAACGATGCTTCGCGGATTACACGCTCGACGACACGAACCAACTCGTCGTTTTTCACCGGCTTGGTCAAGTAGTCGCTGGCGCCCCGTTTCATGGCCTCGACCGCTGTGTCCACCGACCCGAAGCCTGTCATGAGAATGACTCCGATATCGGGATAGAGGCGCCTGATTTCCGCCAGCAACTCCGTCCCCTGCATCCCTTTCATCCGCAAATCCGTCACCACCACGGCATGATCTTGCTCGGCCAACAGCTTCAAAGCCTCTTGCCCGCTCCCTGCCGTCGAGATCTCATGCCCGCGATCCTTGAGCACATCGTGGACAAGCTCTCGCATTTCCGCATCGTCATCGACAACAAGAATCGCGCCCCAGTCCTCGGTCATGCTGCACTCCTTTTCCAATCTCGTTTATTTAGTTTGTTTGATTTGTCTCGTTTGTTTGGTTGAATCAGATTAACCAAATCAACCAAACCAACCAGATAAACCACACAAACCAGAATGAGAGGCTAGCGCGTTGCCCTAAAAGGGGTCAAGGCAGATCTGGCGCGAAAAGCCACAGGCAAACCTCTCTCTTGTGGAGGAACGCCCCACTATCCGCTCTATTATTGATGTTTCTGCCAACTAACGACATAGATTTGCAAAGGCGGGACCAAGTATCTGGATGGGGAGCAGGCACAGGCGACCGTTCGACAGACAGCAGGAGCCGTTGCTCCAGACTGGCAGGGGACGAGATCGAAGGGGTATACCTACTTCACTTTAGAGAAATCGGCGACAATTCTCGCCTCACGTCCGTCTTGAAGATTCACGACGAACACTGAGGCTGCCGTGGGATCAAATGTTTCATAGGCAAACAGCGCGGTAAAGCGTGAGCGGTAGGTCGGCCCGCTTCCCTCATTCTTTCGGCCACGTTCAGCTTTTCCGATATCGATGGGCTTGATCCTCTTGGCGCCTTGCTGCAGCTCGATCAAGACACCTTCTGCAAAGTATTCGTCGTCGCCACACAACTGAACTTCAATCTCCATATTAGGCATGTCCACGACTTTCTTGATGAACTCCTCGGGCATGCGCACATCCATTTTCCGCTTCTTGGATTCCGCCGCTTCCTGCCGGCCAAAGGCTTCAAGTCGATAGCGTTTGGTCCGAAGGATGGCGCTGGCTCCGCAGGGATCTTTCTCCGGGTGGGCACCCACACGCGTGACAATGGAGGCTTGCTGGAGGACCTTCTTGACATCCTCCGGGTTGTTGGCCTTCTCCATCGGCGCCCGCCCGCCTTCCAAGGCCTTTTGTGCCTCTTCTGCTGAAAGCTTCACATCGATCGCGAAGACCGGCTGGAGACCAACGACCGTCAACAGGCCCGCGACCGCATAAATGGCGGCGCCACAAATTCGCGCCGCCGATGCTAGGAATCGCATGCTCATCACTCCCTCCCTAACAGGCTGTGGGAAAACTATATAGACACGCCAGAACGTAGATGGTCCGCACATGCGATACAACGGAAGAATACTTTCGCAGGATGCTCAAAAAGGCCGTTCAGCAAGGCCGCAGCGAGCGAAGAGGCGAGGCGCACGCTTCGGTACGTTGAGCCTCTGAGCGATGCGAAAACGCCGCTGGCGGACTTTTTCAGCATCCTGCTATACAAGACAACGAATGATGGGGCCGCATTGTACGGAAGCCCCCTACCCCTTTGCAATCAGACTGAGAAGCGAGCCCAGTTGGCATAGGGCTTGATGGCATAGAGTTCGTCAAGATCGACCGGCACACTTACACCGGCTTGCATCAGCAGCTGGGCGACCAGGCGGAGCGGCAGGCCGACCACGGTTGAGAAATCTCCGTCGATGGAATCGATCAGATCGCCGCCCTCTCCTTGGATCGAATAGGCACCGGCCTTGCCGAAACTTTCTCTTGTCCCGAGATACCGTTCATGCCGTCGTTCGTCGAAGGGCTTCATCCGAACGACAGCCGTTGACAGGGCGACGACGTCTATCGCACGAGCTGAACAGACGAGCGAGACCGCCGTATGTACATGATGATCGCGACCGGCCATGCGCCTGAGCATCGCACGGGCCTCCGCCAGATCGGCCGGTTTCCCAAGCATGTCATGATCCAATTCAATTACCGTATCGCTCCCCAGCACGATCGCCTCCGGCTCTTGCCTCGCAACCGACTGGGCCTTACCCTGCGCGAAGGACATTACCTGTTGGATCGCTGGACGGTCAGCCTCCAGCCCCTCCTCAAAGGATGGGATTTTGACATCGAATGGGACGCCCAACAATGCAAGCAACTCACGGCGGCGCGGAGAGGTTGAGGCCAGAATGAGCGGCATCTATTACGTCGGAGAGGGTTCAGCGGAAACAAGTGGTTCGATCTGCACCTGGTCCGAAACCTCGGTGAGATTCGTGCAGTGCATGCGGTAATCAGCAAGAACCTGCTCCAAGTCAGCAACCGACGAGACTCGAAACATATTGGCTCGCAGCGAGGCGGCATGAGGGAATCCTTTGCAGTACCAGCCTAGGTGTTTGCGCATCCGACGAAACTGGCCCTGCCCACAGGCCGCTTCAAACCGTCTGGCATGATCGAGCAGCACCTCGAAGCGATCGTCGAGTGTCGGCAGCCACGGTTCAGGCCCCTCCTCAGGCCGATGCTGCTGTAAAACGAGTCGCGCCTCCTCCTTCTGCCGAAAGAACCAGGGGGCTCCGAGCGCGGCTCGTCCCACCAACACACCATCGACTCCGGTGTTCCGTACGCGGTGGACGACGTCGTGATAACTATGGACGTCTCCATTGCCGAACAGCAACGTCCCGCTCCCTCGCACGATCTCCGCCGCTCGGGCAATGGCGTTCCAGTCCGCTTCCCCTCGATACATTTGTTGCAAGGTGCGGCCATGCAGGGAAATAACTGCCGGCTGTTCTATGAGGAGATGTTCGATCCATTCGTCGATAACCACCACGTCGTAGCCGAGGCGTGTCTTGACGGACAGGGGAATGGTTTGCCGGACGAGCGGACGGGCGTCCTGTCGTTGCTCGTTCATCCGGTGGAGCGTCGCCACTCTGCCAGGCTTGAGACCAGCTCCCTCAAGGGTCTGACCGGATGCCCAATCGGCAATCCCTTGTCGAGCAGCTCGCATGATCGCATGGGCCACATCCGGCGTTCGGATCAGCCCTGCTCCCGATCCGGATGAGGCCACACTGCGCGAGGGACAGCCCATGTTGATATCCAATCCGTCAAAACCCAATTCACAGACTGCGTGAGCGGCCTGATAGAAAAGGTCCGGCTCTTTCCCATAGAGCTGCGCAACGATCGGTCGTTCCGCCTCATGATAGATGAGGGAGTCCAACAGGAACTCCGGCCCCCGGCAGACGTCATGCACATGCGTGAACTCCGTGAAGGTGACATCAGGCTTCCCGTGCATCGCCACGGTATGGCGAAACGTCGCATCGGTGACCCCATCCATCGGGGCCATCCCGATGATCGGTCTGGTGAGTGACTGCCAAAAACTCATTGGGATCGCTCCATCTCCATCACCGGTTCTCCCACTTCATTCGCCTGGGCATAGGCCAGGCGCAAGCTGCCGCATTCCTGTTGTACGCAGACACGCACATCCGGCGCGCGCTCCATCACAAATTCGAGAAACCGTTCGATCTTGAGGAGGAAGAAATCATACGAGTCCGTGAGGGGTCGTGGCGACCGAAACCAGAAGATCACAAACTCGGTCAGACAAATGCCCTGCTCCGCTAACGCTCGGCAGGTCTGCGGAAACATCTCTTCGAGGTCCCCTCCCCAATGCAAAATCTCGTGCGGCAAATAGGACTCGCGGTACCGTGTTAAACCGGTCGCCTCAGCTGCCACTTCCTGCCACTCCAGTCCTGTCATCGGAATTTGTCCTGAGATAATTTGCGCGTAGCGCGCATAGTCGTCCCGTAATTGCTGCCGATCCGACTGGCACACCGGCTGCTGGGCTGAAACTGGACGAGGCGTCAGGCCCATTAATGGCTCTACCGCCGTTCCTCTGGCCATCGTCTGCTGAACGAGGAGGGAGAAACGCCGAACGGCCTCTGCATACTCCTCCACAATCATCTCAATCGGTTTCGTGTCCACTTCAAGCGCCACCGCCCGGAGGCTCACGAGATTCAAATGGGCCAGAACCTGTTCGAGCATGCTGAAAAGGATCGACGGAATTGGGGCAGCATGGGCGTCGATCCATTCAGGAAGCCCCTCTCCTGCCTTTAGCTCACCAACCGTCTCATGGCAGGCCAACCCCGATACGTGGATTTCGACGACCCGCTCCAGAGGAAATTCGTCGAGGAACGCCCCAACGAATCGCTCAAGCGATATCTGTCGGAAGGCGGCGGTATAGCGATAGGCCGTCCAGAGGTGCCCAATGTCCAGCACGAGACCGCAGGGCGCCAATGCGGTGATGAGCCGAAAAAAGTGGGGAATCGGTATCGTGCCGGCGGAAAAATATGTGAGCGGCGGCATCTCCAAGAGAAAGAGCGGCGCAGTCCCGTCCGCTCGACGACCCTGCTGATCCATCGCCTGCTGAACCACCGCGATATTTTCCGCCACCACCTCGGCGCTCAACCGCGTATACAATGGCGGAACATAGGTGCCGAACGAGTAACCGGCCATCTGCTTCATCGCACATTCATGATTCAGCCAGAAACTATGTATGCTGTTGAGTTGTGTGACCGTCTCGCCGACGTCCTGCTGAAAAAATGGAGACGCTTGAACGTCCGGCTGAGTGATCCACAGGCCTTCCCCGTGGTACGCCAGCGATATATCCGGCACAGCCTGTCGAACCGTTGTCAGTGCGGTCGTCGTTGCCTTAAAGACTTCGAGATAGCCTGGCTGGAGTCCTCGCTCTCTGAGCTTGTTCACCAGCTCGAACAGATTGGGAGAATAGACATCGACTGAGAGTCCCATCCCCAGTAGGGGGATGCTCCTGAGGCGGCGCTGAAAGTCCTGTTGAACGAAATCGGAATCAGGCATAGGATCAACTCTTGTACTGCTCTGACAATCGGCCTAGTCTATTCGCCGAACCCCTTGTTTGACAAGGGAAGCCTCGGTCACGGGTGAGGGAGCTCCGTCTGCTATACTTGGCATACGTCGCCAGGGGCGGCCCCTCACGAATCGTGCAGGCGCGAATCGGAGGAAGTCTCGATCCCATGACGAACGACGATGACAAGCCCTTCAAGACGACACATCTAATACCCACTATGGTTGCCCATATGATGACTCCAGGGGTCGTGCAAGTTCCGGGAGACGTATCTGTCAGCGAGGCGGCAATGCTGCTCGAGCGAGAGCATGCGCCCTGCTTGCTCATCAAGGATACCGACACGCAGTTCGGCCTGATGACGCCGACCGACATTGTGAAGAAAGTCGTTGCTCAGGGGCTCGAACCGCACGACATCGAAGTCCGGACGATCATGACGCGCCCGGTGGAATTCATCGAATACGATGAGGCCTTAGCAGATGCCTCTACACTCATGATGGCGACGGGCGCCTCTCTCTTAATCGTCACCAAGCAAAACCAACCGGTTGGGGTGCTCAGGGCGCAAGACCTGATGCTCTGCCCGCCCAGACGTGGCACAAAAATCCCCGTCGTGGTGAGTGTGGTTGGGCGAGCCTCGACGCAGGGGCTCAACTATAACGCCATGATTACCCAACTAAGCCATGTCGGAGCATTGGTCGAATCGACCGCGAAGATCCTGACAGGAACGAACGTCGTACTGGCATTTTCCATTTCTGGTCAAAACACTCCTTTAACCATTCATGGAACGGTCCTAACCAGCGGAGATCCGGAAGCAAAGCCTGGTGAACCATCAAGCGGGGGCCGCACCTGGCATGTCGATATTCAGTTCACTGATCTCTCATCGACCGATCTCGCTCGTATCAGAGCCTGGGCTCTTCAAACAATGCCTCCCTCATCCAATCTCTCATAGCCTCTCACAAATATGTTCCGTTCTTTTGACCAATAGGCAATCAGCTGATAGAATTTTTTCTCCTTGGGATGATAAACCATAACCCCACATGGATGACCCAATGAAACTGTCTCAGACCCGTTCCCATCCCCTCCCCTCGAACGAGGAGTTGCTCAGCCAAATTCGCCTGCTGCTTGACAGTCCGGAAGACGACCTGCAAGCCGCGATCATGAAGGAACTCCTGGCCGGAACGCTTCGACTCCACGAGTCTCATTTAGACATCCTGGATCTCAAAATCGTCAATCGCGCCGTAAAAGAACTGCGTCACGCTTTCCGCGTATTTCACAACTATCGCGATCGACGCAAGATCAGCATCTTCGGTTCGGCCCGTACCTCCTCGGACGATCCGAACTACCAGATAGCCTTCCAGTTTTCCCGTCGGATCGTCGAGGAAGGATTCATGGTCATTACCGGGGGCGCCGACGGGATCATGCGCGCCTGCCAGGAGGGCGCGGGTCGGGAGAACAGCTTCGGGGTCAATATCATGCTGCCATTCGAACAAGGCCCGAATGCCACGATCGCCGATGACCTTAAACTCGTCACGTTCAAATACTTCTTCACCCGCAAACTCATCTTTCAGAAAGAGGCCAACGCCATTGCCTTGTTCCCTGGCGGTTTCGGAACGCATGATGAAGGTTTTGAAATCTTAACCCTCGCCCAAACCGGCAAGAGCGATCCCCAGCCGATCGTGTGCCTCCAGGCCCCCGGCTGCGACTATTGGGACGACTGGTACGCCTTCGTCACACGCCAGCTCTTGGCTCGTCAGCTAATCAACCCTGAAGATCTCAGCCTGTTCAAAATCACCACGTCCGTGGACGAGGCGATCGATGAGATTAGACGCTTTTACCGCCGATTCCATTCCATTCGCTATGTGGGCCGGCTCTTGGCCATGCGGCTGAAAACCCGCATATCTCCAGAACAAGTGGCCACCCTTCATGACACGTTTGGCGATCTGTTATCCGAGGGCACCTTCGAATTGCGCGGGCCTCTCCCGGAAGAACTCGACGAGCCGGATCTGATGGACTTGCCTCGGTTGACCTTTACTTCCAACCGCCGGAGCGCGAGCCGACTGCGTCAACTGATCGACCATCTCAACGCCCTCTGACCTCTTCTCACAAAGAGGCTTTAGTCTCGGCGGAGCATCGTGGTATGCTCCGCCACAATGACCGGTTCCCGCACACAGCATCCATTCTCTGAGCCTCCCACTGTCGTGCTCTATCACGCCGAATGTGCCGATGGGTTCGGCGCCGCGTGGGCGATCTGGAATCAATTTCCAGCGGCTCGGTTCATTCCCGTCAAACATGGGAATCCTCCCCCCACAGGGCTGCAGGACCAACGAGTCGTCATCGTGGATTTCAGCTATGCCCGCGAGACGCTGGAAATCATGGCTGCTCAGACACAGGCGCTCCTCGTACTCGATCATCACATCACGGCAGAGAAAGCCCTTGCCGACCTTCCCTATGCATATTTCGACATGAAGAAGTCCGGAGCGGTCCTGGCCTGGGAATGGGCACACGATCAGCCAGCGCCGTGGCTCCTCGACTATATCCAAGACAAAGACCTCTGGACTTGGGCGCTCCCCTCCAGTCGAGAAATCAATGCGGCCGTGGCCTCCTATCCATTCGAGTATCACCTCTGGAGTCGCTTCAAGCAGAAGGAGTTAGAGCAGGAAGGCCAGGCTATTTTGCGTTATGAAAGAGAACTCGTGAGCAAGCTTGCAGCGCAAGCGATGTTGACCGACTTTCACGGAGCCGTCGTTCCATCGGTCCACAGCGCAGTCCTGACGAGTCAGATCGGCGAGCGCCTCTCCACAGAGCATCCATTTTGCGTCATATGGCACGATCGCGACGGACGCCGCTATTACAGCATGCGCTCGCGAGAGGACGGAACCGACGTGGGAGCCATCGCTGCGTCTTTCGGTGGTGGAGGCCATACGCACGCCGCGGGGTTTTCAGTCTCTCTTGGGCCTGATGGCTCCTTGCCGGATGACGCAGCGCTCCCTCGATCGGTCATCGACCGTCGCAGGTCTCCTGGTTGATTTGGTTCATCTGGTTTGTTTGGTTTATTTCGTTGGTCTTGTTTAACCAAACAAACGAAACAAACCAAATAACAGTCTTCTTCCCCTACTTAGGACGTCATGATCCCTCTGAACGACGACAATCCCACCGAGCGGACGCCGCTGGTCACAATCGCCACGATCGCGGCCTGCTTCCTCGTCTTTTTCTACCAGGCAAGCCTTCCCGCTGGATCAGGAGAGACATTCGTCTTTCAGTATGGGGCAATCCCGGCCCTCGTGTTCGGAGAAGCCGACCCCCCTGAGATGGGTGTAGCCATTCCTGCCTATGCCACACTGCTCACAAGTATGTTCCTGCACGGCGGCTGGATGCACCTCATCGGGAATATGCTGTACCTCTGGGTCTTCGGGAACAACATCGAAGACGCCATGGGGCATGCGAAATACGTCGCATTCTACCTCACATGCGGAATTCTGGCCGCCTTGAGCCACGCCCTGACCGATCCGTCCTCGGCTATTCCCATGGTCGGAGCAAGCGGCGCCATTTCCGGTGTCTTAGGCGCCTATGTGTTGTTGTTTCCACGAGCCCGTGTGCTGGTGATGATGCCCGGCCTGGGCGCAACAAGGGTCGCAGCGGGTGTCGTCCTCGGCATGTGGTTCGTCATGCAACTGTTGAGCGGGGGAATGAGCGTCGGCGGTGAGGGCGGAGGCGTCGCATTCTTCGCCCATATCGGCGGGTTTCTCGCTGGAATGGTGCTGATTGGTCTGTTCAAACGCCCGGACGTGCCCTTCTTTGCGCCAGGCCGAAGAGACCGATGGAACAACTAGCCCGGTTGATTTGGTTTGTCTAGTTTATTTGGTTGAGCGGAACTAACCAGATAAACCAAATGAACCAAATCAACCGCCCCGTTCTCACGCATCCAGCAGCTCACGCACTTTTTCCACCAGCCCGATTTGTCGATAGGGACGCCGCAAGAGATACCGGAGATTGAGGCGATGAGACACCATCGCCTCATCGTCATACCCAGAGATAAAGAGCGGTTTCATCATAGGGTGTTGCTCCAACAACCGTCTAGCTAAATCACGCCCACTGATCTCCGGCATCATGAGATCGCTCACGGCAACATGAACGGCTCCAGAATGTCGCTGCGCGAGCAGCAATGCTTCAACGGACGAGCTCGCCTCCAAGACCCGATAGCGATGCCGTAACAATGTGGAGAGCGCGAGCTTGCGGTCGATTTCATTCGGCTCCACCAGCAGAATCGTTTCCTCGCCTTTGGCTGCAACATGTGCCAGGATTGATGGGGCAGGCGGCCGGCCCTGTCGCACAAGAGGAAGCGCAACCCGCACCACCGTGCCTTCGCCAGGCCGGCTGACAACATCGACTTGGCCTGCACTGTGTTTCACAATGCCATAGACCGCGGTGAGTCCGAGTCCCACATTCATTTCCTTTGTGGAAAAGAAGGGTTCGAACATGTGCGACTGGGTCTCTCGGCTCATCCCGCTTCCGGTATCGGTCACTTGAATCAGCACCTTGGGTAGATGCCCAGGGAATGCCTGCTTCGCTTCAATCAGCAGCCGGCCACCATGTGGCATGGCATCCCGCGCATTCACCGCAAGATGAAGCAGGACTTGTTCGAGTCCTTCACGATCGACCTCGACATCCATCGGCGCATCTTCAATGACCATGCCGAGATCGATGGAGGCGGGCAGCAGTCCTCTCAGCACTCCACGGATCTCCACCAGCACGGCCTTAACCGAAAGCACCTGTCGAACATGGCCGTCGTGGAGACCCAACCCAGCCAATTGAGCGGTCACGGCTGCAGCCTGCCCTCCGCTTCGAAATATGTCATCGACCGGCCCATAGAGTGGGTCATCCGGTTTGAGGCGAGAGAGGACCACACCCGTCTGCTTTCCGATCACCGAAACGAGATGACTGAGTTCGTTGGCCATTCCCCCGGCAAGTCGGCCGATCGCTTCCATCTTCAGCGCCTCATGCAATTGCTGCTCGATGCCTTCTCGTTCCTTCTTCTCCTGCCGAACATGCTCATTCGCCCGTGAGAGATCTCCCTTGAGACCCTTGATACGAATCTCCAACTGATCGCGCGATACTTGCAAGGCCAGTTCAGTCTCTTTCAGCGCCTCGATACTCCCCAGCAATACCGTTTTTTGTTGCCGCTCGGCGCCAATCGTTTGCAGCGCGAGCCCGTAGAACATCGCCATCACCAACAAAACCGGTATTCCCAGCAGATGCCCGGGCGACAGAGCGCCAGTTTGTACAACCCCTTGATAGAGAATGACGCCATACCCGGCACAGAGCAGCAGAGATAACCCAATGACATGGGAGAGGCGACGCACCGAGGCCGCAATGAGCATGAGGATGAAGTACGACAGATAGAGTTCCGACTTGGCATTACCCGAAAGGTAAACGGTCGCGGTCACGAGAGCCGTATCGATCCCGATCACGGCCCCGCTAAACCACGCCACCTGTAGGATTGAGGTCGGCGCATACCGCAGACAGAGGACCATCGCCACCAACCCCACGACCATCACCCCGATCGTTGGACGGCTTGCGATCAGTTCCGCCTCAAACAATAATTGATAGGCCAACATGACGCCGACCAGCGATTGCAGCACAACATACCGTGGACGCGAGATCGCACTATCACGACTCGAATCCTCCAAAGCCGGCTCGACCTGACTCTCAGATGGTACGGCAAGACTGCTCATCTGTATGTTCTCCTGTTTGGGCGAGCGATTCGTTCGTGAAGCGTGAAGTGTCGTTCGTTTCCAGATTCGGACGTTTCACGAACGATGAAGGAGGGATTTCCCGCAGCCCGCTAGGAGGGGAGCAAGTCCTGTACCGATATCTCGACAGGGCGGAATCACGTTTTCCCACTAGGCTAGGCCCTGAGGAGCTGAATCCTGTGATCCCACTCCCTACAGCAAGTCACAAAATAGAACGACTGCGGGATGGCAGGGTGTGCGCGACGGGAAGTTCTGAGTGCTGAGTGAGAGGCGGATAAGAAAACCGAGATGAGGGAGAGTTCGAGGTCCGAAGTTCGAGGTTTTCAAAACTTAGCACTCAGAACTTCCTGTCACGCAGGTCCTGCGCTTCGCGCTTCACGAACGACGCAGATGGTCGTGCATTGTCCGCCGAACTTGCTTGGCATGATCGAGGGCTTGACTGAGCGTCTCTCCGAGGAACGTGACATGTCCCATTTTGCGGCGGGGTCGAATCGCACGCTTGCCGTAGAGGTGGAGCACCGCGCCAGGAATATCCAGCAGGGTCTGACAACCTGCGCCCTTCATAAAAATTTCGGCATCGGCCCCAATGAGATTCACCATGACGGCTGGGCTCAGCAGTCGCACTTCACCAAGCGGCATCCCGCAGATGGCGCGAACCTGTTGTTCAAACTGGGACACGCTGCAGGCATCCAGCGTGTAATGGCCTGAGTTATGAGGCCGCGGGGCAATCTCGTTAATGAGCAATTCCCCGCTAGGCATTTGAAACAATTCGAGACAAAATACCCCGACCCCTTCCAGCCGATTGACGACCTGACAAGCAAGAGCAGCCGCTCGCTCGGCCACAGCTGGCGGTCCTGGGGCCGGCGCCTTGGTGGTCCGAAGAATCCCCTCTTCGTGTTCATTCTCAACCAAGGGGTACGTACAGCTCTGTCCCTCAGCTCCACGGACCACCAGGATCGAGAGTTCCCGTTCAAACGGGATCAAGGACTCCACGATCCATCGCATGCCGGGACGAGATGATTCCGATAACGCGCGCTCCACTTCACGGACATCGGACTCTCGGGTAATTTTCCATTGTCCCTTGCCGTCATAACCCGCCGTGGCCGTCTTACAGAGGGCGGGATAGCCGACCTGCCGGGCGGTGTTCGCCAATTGATCTGGAGCGGTGAGGCCGGCGAAGGGGGAAACAGGAAATCCGTTGGAAGCCAAGAACCCTTTTTGTTCAAGGCGGTCTTGAATCACGCTCAGAACGGTACTCGACGGACGAACCAGCTTCCGCTGCTCCAATGCTCGACAGAGTTCCGCCGGGATATTTTCCCACTCATAGGTCACGACGCTGGCCAGATCGGCAAAGCGCGAAAAAATGTATTGGTCGGTGAACGGAGCGGGAAAACTATACGTGGCAACACGATGAGCCGGCGCCTCTGGATCTGGATCCCAGACGGCGACGTGATACCCGAGGCGGCATGCCGCCATGGTGAACATGGCGCCCAACTGTCCGCCGCCCAGGACACCCAGGACAGATCCTGGCTCGATGGCGCCGGCCTTCACGATCGGCGACTCGGACGGCCGAGATCTTTCGTTCCGGTCACCAGACCCTTCGCTTCAGGAGACTGGAGCACACCGTCCGTCTGTGTCTGACGGAATAATTTCACGCGAGCGGCAATCGCTGGATACCGGCCTGCCAGGATTTGCGCCGCAAGCAAACCAGCATTCTCCGCCCCTCCGATCGCCACCGTGGCGACGGGAATCCCTCTCGGCATTTGCACGATTGAGAGGAGCGAATCGAGTCCGCGAAGATTCTCCGTCGGGATCGGTATCCCGATGACCGGCAAATGCGTCTTCGCAGCCAGCATCCCGGGAAGATGGGCAGCCCCCCCAGCGCCGGCAATAATGACTTCGATCCCCCGGCCTGGAGCTTGTTCTGCATAGGCGAACAAACGATCCGGGGTCCGGTGCGCAGACACGACCATCAATTCGTGTGGAATTCCGAGATCCGAAAGAATCGCCGCGGCTTTTTCTAAGATCGGGAAATCGGATTTGCTCCCACCCAACACCCCAACCAAGGGATGCGGACGATCCGTTCCTTGCTGTCGAGATTGTGATCGTGATCTTTTGCTGATACGAGGCATATGCGCGCAGGCCCTTTTCTCACAGCTCTCTGACTCTCTGGCTCTTACCACGCACCTTAGCGATTCTCCAACTGATGGTCAAGCGCGGCCCTCTCCACCAGCAATCCGTGAAACGTCGAACGTGAAAGGTGAAAGGTTTCGGAGGAAGAGCCCTCGGCAATCCTACGGTTCACCTTTCACGTTTTACGCTCTACGCCTCGGACGGGCTAGTCTTGTAATTCGGCTTGGACCGTGTCGAGGGGGGTCTTCATGTCAAAGGGTTTCTGAAGCGTGCTGTGGGCATCCAGCATTTTGGCGACGTCGAGAAAATTGAGAATGCCGATCACGTCACTGCCGCCGGTGATCGCAATGACTTTTACATTCAGGAATTCCCGCCGCAACGTGACGGTGGTCTCCAGGCCATCCTGATCGGGCATCAGAATGTCCATAATGTCCAGGTCCGCCGTGGCCAGCCGATACTGCTGGAGCACCTCCTTTCCATCACGCGCTTCCGTGACGTGGTAGCCTGCCTGCTCCAATGTTTCGCGAATCAATCGACGGATTTGGTCTTCGTCATCGACGACAAGAATAGACGGCATCCTATACCTCGGCTTCGGTGAATGACTCTGGACCTCACGGCCCCACACGAGACGAGCGAAACAGGCTGAGGTCGAGGTTGAGATTGAGCGAAGAATAGACTCTCTTTATCTCAACATTAACCGAAGCCTCAACCTTCTTCGTGTTTGCAGACTTCTTCAGCATGCTGCTCGAAAGTATTTCCGGGCTGTGCCATCTCCCTGGTGAGCGGGCAAACAAACAAAACGTCATCTTCAGTGCCGATGCAATAGCGACAGCGATGCGAAGGTGTGTAGCTCTGGCAGGATCGCCACACAAGACACGGCCATGGCCTGTGGTACCGGCGGACTTGCCCAGCATCCTGCTAGGTCCAACTGGAAGGTAGGAGCGAAGTACGATGCGGAATAACTTCGGAGAGAATCGGGAATTCTACGACGCCGGCTATTCAGTCATAAGAAAGAGGCGCCAGCACGAGCGAGTGTAATTTGGTGCCGAAGGCGGGACTTGAACCCGCACGGCTTGCGCCACACGCCCCTCAAACGTGCGTGTCTGCCATTTCACCACTTCGGCACTTAGCAGGAACTTGAAAACCCCCCGCAACTGCGTTCTCGCATCGCTCAAACCCTCAACGTACTCACCCGTACGCATCGGGCTTTCGCTCGCTGCGGCCTTTTTGCAGGGCTTTTTGAAGCTCCTGCAACTCAGTATGCTCCAAATAGACGGTCACGTTGTCTCGTGCCTGCGCTTCACGTTTCACGAACGACGAGCCCGAGGGAGCCGCATTATAGAAGTGGGCCAAAATCCTTGTCAATCAATAGAGGCTCCGGTAGAATCGAGCGCTCATGCTCACCGAGTCCTCCAACGTTGTGCAACGTCTCCATAGTCCCACTTCTACGCTCGATGATGTCGTCGAACGACGGGCACAGGGGTCGATCGCTGCGTTGTTCGACGTCGACAACACGCTCTTGCCTGGAGAGGCCAGTGAGGTACGATTCTTCCGGTTTCTGTGGCGGCACGGACTCGTGGGATGGAGCGAATTGACTCGAAGCGCTGCCTGGCTCGTGGGACACATGCCCCCATTCTCACTGCACTCGCTTCGAGAGCGAAAAGTGTATTTGACGGGCAAGCGGCCTGCGGATATTGAGTCCTATGCACAGGAGTTCTGTCGGGACGAGATGATCGGCAAGGTGTCCTCACAAGGCCGCGCGAAGCTGGACGCGCATCGACAAGCCGGGCACCAGCTGATTCTTGTGACCGGCGCACCCGGTTTCTTAATCGAACCCCTTGCGGAATTCTTGGGCGTGACCACGGTCTTCGCCGCGAAGCCGGAGCAACGGGATTCCGTCTATACCGGTGCGTTGATTCCCCCGTTACCCTATGGCCAGGGCAAGCGTGAATTGATCCTCGCCCACGCTCGAAAAATGGGTCTCGATCTAGCTGGCTCCTACGCCTATGGCGACAGCCCCGGCGATCACGACCTCCTTGAACTGGTCGGGCACCCCCTAGTGGTCAACCCAATCCGTGGCATGGCTCGCACGGCGCAACGCCTCGGCTGGCCGGTCGCGACGTGGAAGTAGTGCCGTGAATCGTTCAACGTTAACCGTTTCCACGGTCGTACAGTTTTCACAGGCCTCCATCTCGCGTTTCACGATCAACGTTTCACGTTTCACGTCTTGAGCCATGCGAGTGACCGAAATCTTCCATAGCATTCAAGGTGAGTCAAGCTACGCTGGACAGCCTTGTGTGTTTGTACGGCTGACCGGATGCCCGCTCCGCTGCACCTGGTGCGATACCGACTATGCTTTTCATGGAGGGCAGGAGTGCTCGCTCGAAGAAGTTCTGGAGAAGGTACGCGCCTATGGCTGCCATCTCGTGGAGGTCACGGGAGGGGAGCCGCTTGCCCAGCCCGAGAGCCTCCCGCTCATGACCGGACTGTGTGACACCGGGTATACGGTCCTTCTTGAGACCAGCGGCGCTATCGATATCACGCCGGTCGATCCGCGTGTCCATGTCATCCTGGACGTGAAGTGCCCAGGAAGCGATATGACCAATCGGATGCACTGGCCGAATCTTTCCCGGCTAGCAGCCAAAGACGAGGTAAAGTTTGTCCTGGCCGATCGAGCCGATTACGACTGGGCTCGTGAGATTCTTGCCCGGCATGACCTAGCCAGCCGTTGTACGGTACATTTCAGTCCAGTCTTCGGCTCGCTCGATCTGCGTGAGCTGGCCGAATGGATTTTGGCCGATCGCCTACCGGTCCGTTTTCAATTGCAGATGCACAAGTACATCTGGGCGCCGGACATGCGAGGGGTATGAGAAATGTCATTGATCAAGGGTCATTGGAGGGAAAGCCTCCGTACCCGTTGACCATTGACCACTGACAAGGAGTTTGCGCAATGAAGATCATGCGGGTCACGGTACAGGTTGGGCGAGCGGAGACGGCATCCGTAGAGGCGTTGGTGCTGACGCACTGTGAAGGAGAGGCATTGGCCAGACAGGATGCGGCTCTGCTCGATCGAGCCCTCGGAGGTTCGTTGAGCAAGCTGGTGCATTCCAAGGAGTTCGAAGGCAAGGCCAACGAAGTCTTACTGTATCACACGCAAGGTACGGTGCCTGCCAAGCGGCTGGTGCTGGTCGGCTTGGGCAAGAAAAACGAGGTGACACTGGAGACGATCCGGCAAGCGATAGGATCAGCCGCGAAGCGCGTGTGCCAGTCGAAGGTCGAGTCCTTTGCTGTGGCGCTGCCGACCGTGACGCCTCATGGAATGTCATCGCTCGATGTGGCGCAAGCGATGGTTGAGGGGGCGATCCTGGGCAGTTATCAGTTCACCGTCTATCGGAGCGAGGCTGCCTCAGGATACAACGTCGCAGGTATGAATATTCTCATCCAGAGGAAGGGCCAGTTGCGGCAGGTGACCGAGGGGATTCGGCGCGGCGTCGCCACGGCAGAGGCCACCGTCTTTGTCCGCGACCTCTGTAATCATCCCTCCAACGTCCTAACCCCCACCAGGGTCGCCGACGAAGCGAAGGCTATCGCCAAGACTGAAAAGATCTCGATCAAGATTCTTGAACAGAACGAGATGGAGCGCTTGGGGATGGGGGCGCTGCTCGGCGTATCGCGCGGAAGCCTGGAACCGCCCAAGTTCATCATCCTTGAATACAATGGAGCCAAGAACAAAGACGCGCGTCCAGTCGTGCTGGTCGGGAAAACGATCACCTTCGACACAGGCGGGATCTCGCTGAAGCCTGCCGAAAATATGGAACACATGAAGGCCGATATGACCGGAGGGGCCGAGGTGCTGGCTTCGATCAGAGCGGCGGCAAGACTCAAGCTCCCATTGCGTCTCATCAGTATCCTGCCCGTGGCGGAAAACATGCCGGGTGGCCGGGCGATGAAACCGGGCGATATCGTGACGACGCTGTCGGGAAAGACCGTCGAAGTGCAGAACACGGACGCGGAGGGCCGGCTCATCCTGGCCGACGGCCTTGCCTATGCGATGCGTTATAAGCCGGCGGCCTTGATCGACATTGCGACGCTCACAGGGGCCTGCGTCGTCGCGCTTGGACAATTTGCAATCGGGATGTTCGGCACCGACCAGGCGCTCAAAGAGCAGGTTCGGAAGTCGGGGCAGAAGGCCGGCGAGCGAGTGTGGGAGATGCCCTTATGGGAGGAGTATTTCGAACAGCTCAAGAGCGATGTCGCCGACATGCGCAACATCGGCGGCCGTGGCGGCGGCATGATCACCGCGGCGCTCTTTCTGAGCAAGTTCGTGGGGGACTGCCCGTGGGTGCATCTCGATATTGCCAGTACGGATTGGAGCGAACGGGAACGAGCCTACATTCCGAAGGGTCCCACCGCGATTGGAACAAGATTATTAATTCAGTATCTGATCGACCGAAGCTTATAGGCAGGTCAAGGCTGAGGTTGAGGCTCAGAACGAAAAGACACGCAGTCTGCTTAGCCTCGGCCTGACACCGAGCCCTAGTGCAGTGCATCAGAAATGGCTTTACGCACCGTTCGTGCTGAGCCTGTCGAAGCATGAACGGAAGTGATCGGAACCATTGGCCCTTCGACAAGCTCAGGGCGAATGGGATATGTCGAGAAGCGTTAGACGCGCTGCCGTGATAATACGTATGGCGCTCGCATTTGAGTAGTCAGCAGGATGCTCAAAAAGGCCGTCCAGCAAGGCCGCAGGCGGAGCAAGAACCGGAGGCGTACCCTCAGGGGTACGTTGAGGATTCTTGCGAGCTGAGAACGCCGCTGGCGGTCTTTTTCAGCATCCTGCTAGAAGGGTTTCATGACTTCGCGCGACAAGATCGGACAGCTCTTCATGGTCGGGTTTCTGGGCACGTCCGTGACGCCCGATCTGGCCTCGTTCATCAAAGAGTACAAGCCGGGCGGTGTCATTCTGTTCTCGCGGAATCTGGAATCCGTCGAGCAGATAGTCAGCCTGACCAACGACCTGCAAGCCTGCAGCCCCCATTCGCCGCTATTGATCTCGATCGATCAGGAAGGTGGCCGGGTTTCCCGTCTTCCGAAGGGCTTTACGATTTTCCCTCCCTGCGACCTGCTGGGCCGCTGCAATTCAAGCGAATTGGCTTACGCAGCTGCGGCCACCATTGCCAAAGAGCTGAGGGCGGTGGGCGTGAATATGAATATGGCGCCGGTGCTCGACGTCAATAGTAATCCGGACAATCCGGTCATCGGCGATCGGGCATTCGGCACGACGCCGGATGTGGTCTGTGAATTAGGAATGGCGACGGTGGCGGGACTGCAAAGCAACAAGGTCGTGGCCTGCGGAAAACATTTTCCCGGTCACGGGGATACGAATGCCGACTCTCACAAGGAACTTCCGGTGGTCGAGGCATCGCGGGAGCGATTGGAGACCGTCGAGTTTCCCCCGTTCCGCCGTGCGGTTGAGCAGGGTGTCGCGTCGATGATGACCGCGCATGTGCTCTACCGGGCTCTCGACCCTGAATTGCCGGCCACGCTCTCGCCAGCTATCATCACGAAGTTCTTGCGCCAGGAGTTGCGATACGACGGAGTGGTGTTGACGGATGACTTAGAAATGCACGCGATCATCGACCATTATGGCGTAGAAGACGCTGCAGTTCGTGCGGTGCTGGCAGGATGCGACGTCTTATTGATTTGTCAAGATCGGGATCGGGAAGTTGCCGCCTTCGAAGCCGTGGAGCAGGCAGTGGCGTCAGGCACGATTTCTCCCGAACGGTTGGACTTGTCGATTGCTCGAATCGCCCGCCTCAAAGACCGGTTTGTAGCACCCTATAAGCCGGTAACAATCTCCGACGCGATGCTCATTGCAGGATGCCGAACCCATCAATCTTTGCTGCACTCGATCAAACAGATTCACGCGCGGTTATCTCACCCATAATACTCATGAACGGTTCTGCGTGACTCGTGAGCGAGACAGGCATGACTCGCGAAGATGGCACCTCCGACCAGTCCCGCTTTTCTTGCCTGTCTCGCCAGTCTCGCTCAGTGGCCCACTTCCCCCTTGCAGGTTGCTGGCCGATTCCCCTACAGTGCGCGGCATGATCCGCACATTCCAAGGTGTCAAACCTACCATCCCCACGTCCTGCTTTATCGAAGAGACCGGCGTCGTCATCGGCGACGTCGTGCTCGGCGAGCATTGCAGCGTCTGGTTCCATGCGGTCGTGCGCGGGGACGTGCACTTTATCAGAATCGGTGACCGGACGAACGTGCAGGATCTCTGTATGCTCCATGTCACCCACGATACCCATCCGCTGATCATCGGCAACGAGGTGACCATCGGCCATGGGGCTATACTTCACGGCTGCACGATTAAAGATCGTGTGCTGATCGGGATGGGAGCCATTGTGATGGATGGAGCCGTGATCGGAGAGGACTCGGTGGTGGGAGCCGGTGCGCTGGTGGTGGAAGGCATGATTGTGCCTCCGAAGAGCGTAATCCTCGGGTCGCCGGGCCGTGTTCGGCGCGCAACGTCAGAAGCCGAACTCGCGTGGATTAAGAAGTCTGCGGAGAACTACGTGAAGTACGCAGGCCAGTATTTGGACAATACCTCAAAAGCTAAACCGGGTTTTAGAATTTAGCAGGCTGCTCAAAAAGGCCGTTCAGCAAGGCCGCAGCGAGCGAAGGCCCGAGGCGTACCCTCTGGGGTACGTTGAGGGTCTAAGCGATGCGAGAACGATGCTGGCGGACTTTTTCAGCAGCCTGCTGAGAGTTTTTTCCGATTTGGATGAAACAGATTGGGTCTCCCACCAGCGCCGTCGGATAGTAGCGTTTCCCAACCAAGTAGGGCACTCGATGCCGGTGGCACCATTCTGCAATCCATAGGACTTCTTCTGTGGTGGTCGTGACGAGGCCAGGCCTCATGAGCTTTCCCATACAATGGGCAACCAAGGCACGCACGATGCGGCGCTCCTTCTCGAATTTCAGGAGGTCAAGGGTAAGAGGATTGCCTCGTCCATAGGACAGAGGCGACAGATGCGGAAATCGCTCAGGATCGTTCAATACGCTGACCATCCAGAGATGGTCGAATCGGCCCTTCGCTCTAGCCGCATCAATTGCGTGGAACGTGACGGGAATCGAATCGCACGCATGGTTGAGAGCTGAGACTTCGGCTCTCCTAAGATTATAGGGTTCCACCGTCCGACACAGTTCTACTGTTTCCATGATCAATGCGGGAAGTTCCGCCACCCCGGCGCCGACGTAGAGGCTCCGGCCACCCCGTCTTAGTTTTCGCCTCAACACCACGGCGACCAGACTCCCGAGACGGTTGCAGATCCCCCGCTTCGCCCGCCAGAACTCATCGCCGCCTTCATAACAGTAGACCGGCCCCAGCGCCTCATAGTCGAGACGGCCATAGACCTCGGTTATGAGACAGCGGGTTGCGAGGGGCAGTTTCATGCGACTCACCTTCATGGTCGTACTCCAGCAATCTGTATCGCGGTTGCAGTTACCGTCGCTGTTACGTTGGAGATAAATTCGAGATTCAGTGTGTCCACTGTATCGGTCTCACGATGATAATGTGGATTCCGGAAATTCGCCGTATCGGTCAGCATCACAGCTGGATAGCCTGCATCCCAGAACGAGGCATGGTCGCTACGACGGGTATGAGGCATGGCCTCCCCTCGGCCCGGCACCACCAATGACAGGGTCTTGAGCTGAGCCGCCTGCTGCCGGGCCTCCTGTTCAAGCTGGCGCACTAAAGATCGGGATGACTCGTTGCCCACAATGGCGAGAAAGTCCCCCTGGGTCGGCACTGCGATGGGCACACCTGGTGGGCTCTGTTGCGTACCTGCCTCGCTCCTGGCAAACCCAACACATTCCAAAATAATCGCACCGGCCAACTCACGGCGCTCGGCTTTCAAGCGGGACGCGAAGGCCTGACTCCCCAGTCGATCCTGCTCTTCAAGACAGAATGCCACGAGCCAGATGGGTCGCGCGAGAGGTCGCGCGCGGAGGCGCGACGCCACTTCGAGGAGGACCACCAACCCACTCGCGTTATCGTCCGCGCCCGGCGAACCGGACACGGTGTCGTAGTGGGCTCCTATCAGGAGCGGAGGCAACTCCCCTCCGCGGCCTGGCTTGTCCGGATACTTGATCGCCACCACATTGCGATAGATCTTATCCCAAGCACGCACAAGCGGGCCTCTGGTGGTCCACCCTGACTTGGCGAACTGCGTGGTCAGATAATGCGCCGCCTTCTGCAGCGCGCGAGGACTGCTCTCAGGATGGCGTTCGCCGACGAGGGCCTCAAGATGGCGGTTGATTCGCAGGCGGTGGGTTATCACAACTAGCCAGGACTATTCATGGACGTTTCTGCTGCAATCGCCGATGTTCAGGCGAGCGGCGCGGGGCTAGAGGCTAGGGGGCGATCAGAAGGAATGTCTTTCCTCTCGCCTCGTGCCACTTGCCCCTCGCCTGTTATGCTGTGATCTCGGTCCCGATACCCTTGCGCGTGAACACTTCGAGAAGAATGGCATGGGGGATTCGACCGTCGATGATATGGGCTTTACCGACACCGCCTCCGAGCGCATCCAAACAAGCATGGACCTTGGGCAACATCCCTTCGCCGATCGTGCCCTTCTTCACCATCCGCTGCACGTCTTTGCGTGAAACCGTCGAGAGATGGCGCCCGTTCGCATCGCGAATTCCTTTCACATCGGTCATCATCACCAGCTTTTCCGCACCCAGCGCAGCGGCCATCGCCCCCGCTACCAGATCGGCATTGATGTTGTAGGTATTCCCTTCCCGGTTGGTGCCGATCGGGGCGATGACAGGAATGTAATGATCCTGCTGAAGTTTCCGCACCAGAGTGGGATCGATAGACTGGACCTCTCCAACCAAACCAAAATCCTCATCCCCCTCGCCGTCGTCGAGATCCTTTTCCAAGCTGGCTGCCCAGGCTTTGGCCGTGAGCGGCCGAGAAAGCATGAGCCCGCCGTCCTTTCCACTCAAGCCGACCGCAAGGCCGCCATGGCGATTCAAGAGATCGACGATTTCCATATTGATCTTGCCAGCCAACACCATCTCTACGATTTCCATCGTGGCTTCATCGGTGACCCGCACACCATGGCGAAATTTGGCTTCGATACCCAAACGATGGAGCATCTTGTCGATCTGTGGCCCCCCGCCGTGCACGATGACCGGGTTGAGACCCACATACTTCAGGAGCACGACGTCCTGGGCAAACCGCTCTTTCAACGGTGCATCGGACATCGCATGACCGCCATATTTGATGACAATCGTCTTGCCCTTGAACGTGCGGATGTACGGTAAGGCCTCGATCAGGACGTTGGCTTTCTTAATCAGTCTGTTCATATCTTCACTCCCATCGCGAGAAAAGCGTGAACGGCGCGAAACGCGGGACGAGTAAGAGTTCGAGGTTTTCGGAACTTCGAACCCCGAACTTCGGATTGCGTCTGATACAGAGGATCATGGCTTATCGTCCTTCGTGACGCGCAAGCCGGTCGGGCGACCTGCCCGCGGATGCGCCTTATCATAGATGGCCAGGAGCTGGTCCGTGGCGAGATGTGTATACTTTTGTGTCGTACTCAGTGAAACATGCCCAAGCATCTCTTGAATCGACCGCAAATCGGCCCCTTCATCGAGGAGATGGGTGGCAAAAGAATGGCGTAGTGTATGGGGACTCACGGAACCACCGGCAAGCCGGCTTGAATAGCGGGCTACGATGCGAGCGACGCTCCGAGTCGTTAACCGTCCCCCTCGGCTGTTTCGAAAGACCGGTGACGAGACGCGCTTCATCTTCGTCGCCAGATCTCGAGAGTCCGTCAGAGGCAGAGGCCGTTGAGCCAAATATGCCTGAATGGCTCGTAGAGCCACCTCTCCAATCGGTACGATGCGCTCCTTCCGGCCTTTTCCTCGCAGATGGAGCAACCCCTCGGACGCACGGAGATCGTCGAGATCGATCCCCACGAGTTCACTCACGCGAGCCCCGGTCGAATAGAGCGTCTCCAGCAAGGCGCGATCGCGGTGCGACCCCCCTGCCTGATCGGAAGGAAACTCCATCAGTGCTGCCGCGTCATCCTTGGTCAAGACACGCGGAAGATGTTTCGGCTGTTTCGGCGTCCTGATGGCCTCGGCAGGATTGAGGCCCACTCTGCTCTCTCGTTGCAGATAGCGATAGAAACTGCGAAGGGAGGCGAGCTTCCGGGCCATCGAGGTGCTTTTCTCATGCTTGCGGTCCAACCAGTGAAGATAAGCCCGAATGGACTCCGTTTGCACGGTCGCAGGATCGAGTGTGGGCACACCGGGATGCTCCGCCTTCATGAACGTCTGAAACTGTCGAAGGTCCGAACCGTAGTTGCGCACGGTCTCGTGCGACGCATGACGTTCCAATTCAAGGAACGTCATGAAAGCTCGAATTGCGTCATCCATGCCGTCAGATCCTCAAGCGCCCGTTGTCCTGTGAGCCGTCGTTTACGCTCCTTGTCTCTCGTCGGTGTAGCAAGGGGAGGAAAGAGCCCGAAATTCGTATTCATCGGCTGAAAATGACGAGGGTCCGTCGTCGTGATGTACGACAGCAGACAGCCATGCGCGGTGGTGGGCGGGGGCGTGACCAACGGCAATCCTGCCAGACCACGCGCGGCGTTGATTCCTGCCAACCCTCACATCGCAGCGGAATCCGTATAACCCTCGACGCCGACCAACTGTCCTGCAAAAAAAAGCGTACCGCGCGCCTTAAACTGGAGCGTGTTGCGCAGCAGTTGGGGAGAATTGATAAAGGTGTTGCGGTGCAGGCTGCCGTAGCGAAGAAACTCCGCCTGTTCCAGACCGGGAATCATGCGAAACACGCGCTTCTGCTCCCCATACGTCAATTTAGTCTGAAACCCCACGAGGTTGTAACAGGAGCGATGGGTGTTTTCCGTCCTGAGCTGCACCACGGCATAGGCTCGCGCACCCGTCTTGGGATTCTCAAGACCCACCGGCTTCAATGGACCGAACTGCATGGTCTGCCGGCCCCGTTCGGCCATCACTTCGATGGGAATACAGCCTTCGAAGTAGGGAGTCTTTTCAAATTCTTTCGGTTGGACTTTCTCTGCCGCAAGCAACGCGTCATAGAACGCGTTGTAGGCCAGCTCGTCCATCGGACAGTTGAGATAGTCGTCCCCGCCCTTGCCGTAACGGGACGCCAGAAATACGACATCCATATTGATGGAGTCGGCATCCACGATCGGAGAGATGGCATCGTAAAAATACAAATGTTTCGTATGGGTCAATTGCGCAATCGCCTGAGACAGTTTGTCGGATGTCAGCGGGCCGGTTGCTAGAATACAGAGACAGTCCGTTGGAATCTCTATGATCTCCTCATGCAGAATGCGAATGTTCGGATGCCCTTCCAGCGTCTGGGTAATCTTGACTGAAAACTGCTCGCGATCGACGGCCAGAGCCGATCCTGCCGGCACCCGCACCTCATCCGCCACCCGGATAATGAGCGAGTTGAGGCGGCGCATTTCCTCTTTTAAGATGCCGGGGGCATTCAGTAGATCCGTGGAGCCGAGCGAGTTCGAACAGACCAGCTCTGCCAAACCGCCGGTCTTGTGCGCTTGCGTCATCTCTTTGGGGCGCATTTCATAGAGCGTCACTTTCGCTCCACGATTGGCCGCCTGCCACGCCGCCTCAGACCCGGCCAGACCGCCTCCGATAATGACAATGTCGTCGCGCATGCGAGTACCACTCCGCGAAGAAGGATTGCGAGCGGGGGCATTGTAGGAACTGCGTTTTGGGGATGTCAAGGCAACTTCGATGCACGTGATGCCGGTGTCACGGTTGATCCGATTTACGACCCCATGCTAAACTTCTCATCCTGTAGGCGATTAGCTCAGGGGTAGAGCGCTTCCTTCACACGGAAGAGGCCACTGGTTCGATACCAGTATCGCCTACCATATTCTCCACCTCTCCCCTCCAGACCTATACCCCACGCCTAAACTGATGGTTTTTATGATATTCCCTGAACCTCTCCAATCCTGGACAGAATCCTGAAGCTCGGCTACACTTCAGTCTAGCGAGAGATCATCGACTCTGAACCGTACAAGACAAGTGAGGTCATCTATGAGAACAACAGCTCTTGCAATGGGAATTCTCCTCTTGGCCACCGCAGTCGGTTGTGCTGGAAACAGCCAGCAGGTATCGTCCGGTACAGATGGAAGCTATGCCCCACCGGCTAGCATCTACAGCGTGATGGACTCCACATCTTTGGTCTACACCGATGTGGCGGCCGGAGCAGCTCCTAACGATAACCCCTGGCGGTGGGCTGGCTTTTTCTTGCACCCTCTCGGAGTCGCGTTTGATTACGGCGTGAACCGACCGATTTACGCGCTTGCCAGCCAGATGCCATACCTTTTCGGATACACGGCTGCGGATTCGATGCTGGACAGCCAACGGCGATAACTCTTTGCACACATCGTTTTCAAAGGCAAGGCCCGCTTTCGTGAGGACAGCGGGCCTTGCCTTGTCACCCCGTTGGTAAACTCTTCCACCCTTCGTGTATGCTCCATTCGTGAGTCGGAATTCACCTAACACGCATACGCCTCGCGTTGTGCCCATTCGACCGTGGGTGGTCTGTGGGCTTGGACTGAGCCTCTTGCTGAACGCGTGCGGAACTCCAGCTCCAAGACCGAACCTCCCGCCGTCTGAAAGCGACCTGGTCCTCCTGAAGCCGACGACCCTCTGCACTTCAAAGTCCAGCTTCCTCAAGACACATCCTGCCTCTGCCCTCAAACCACAAGACTGGGGCGCCGGGCAAGAGTTAGTTCTCCCTGCCAACCGAAGTCCATCACATAGCGACGAGTCCTACTTTTTCGATGAAGATGGCGCGCTGGTTGGAACCGTCTTTACCTTTTCGTCCGGGCTTGACTTGAATCCCTATCCAATCCTCCGCCACACCTTAGCGCAGCTGAAGCCGGTATTGGAGTTCTATCTCAATGTGGCGAATCTGTCCTCGAAAACAAATATGGAATCCAGCGCCCTGTACGAAACCGGCGACGAGAAAACGACGACACAGTACTTGGTTCTAGGCACGCGTGAGCATCCAACGTTGCTCCAGGCTTCTGTGACGATCGACCCCTATGTACGGCTCTTCTCACCCTATCGACGCGAGTTCTTGGAACGGTTGCGCCACC
>JBDSDL010000231.1:0-10449 GCA_039920585.1 Nitrospiraceae bacterium
AGCCGGGATCTGTCGCTCGAAGCCTCGACTATCTTCAGGGTGAGGTCGATCGATTACGCACGCCTGTTTCGTTGGGTTGGGCCTTGCTCGGGCTTGCGGCCTGGGACCTCTGGCCGTCGAACGGCGCAGCACTGGTCGAACGTTGTTTAGCGAATCAATCCCGTTATGGTGAATACGACACGTCGGCGCTCTCTCTGCTCCTTCTTGCCGCATTAGAGGGAGAAGCCGGCGTCAAGAACACACTTTTCCCGCGTGTGACTCATAATCACCTATCGGCGGTTCGTCCTCATTGAGGGGTACCTTGTCCGATCATTCAGACCCGAAATCGACAGGAGGCATCACGCGCCGCGATCTGCTTCGAGCAGGGGCGGTCGGTCTCTTGCTCGGCTCAGGAGTGCTCCTGGTCCCGAAACGGTACTTTCGGATGCCACAAGAGGCACAGACATTTGTGACCAAGGTGGCCCACTACCAGTTGGATATTGCCGATGCTATTACGAGAGGAGTTCGGGAGCTGGGTGTCTCTCCGGATGAGTTGAAGGGCAAGCGCATCCTCTTGAAGCCGAACCTGGTCGAAACCGCTTCAGGAGCGCCGCATATCAACACACATCCTCTGGTCTTGCGCGGTGCGATCGAAGCCTTTCTTCGGCTTGGGGCCGCTGCGGTCATGGTTGCCGAGGGGCCAGGCCATCGTCGTGACACGCTAGCGGTCTATGAGGAATCTGGCCTGGCCGATGTGTTGACGGAAGATCGCATTCGGTTTCACGATCTTAACTACATTACTGGCTACGAATTGCCGAATGCCGGACGTCAGTCCTCCATGCGGACACTGACGTTCCCCTCCCTCTTTCGGGAAGTGGATTGGATCGTATCTGTCGCGAAGATGAAAACGCACCATATAACTGGAGCCACGCTCTCGATGAAGAACCTGTTCGGAGTCATGCCGGGCATTTACTATGGCTGGCCAAAGAATGTGCTGCATCATGCCGGGATTGAAAATTCTATTTTGGACATCAATGCGACATTGAAGCCGCAGTTTGCCATTGTCGATGGCATCGTCGGGATGGATGGCGACGGTCCGATCATGGGTGATCCCAAGAAAGTCGGTGTCTTGGTGATGGGCCGCAATCTTCCTGCGGTCGATGCGACCTGTTGTCGGATTATGGGTATCGACCCTTATAAAGTGCCGTATCTGGAGAGGGCTGATAACTGGCTGGGACCGATTGCCGACGGATCGATCGAGCAGCGCGGTGAAGCGATTGCTGCTGTGCGAACGAATTTCAATCTCATCGATACGATCCCAGCCCAACAGGGCATAAGACTGATATGAAGAGGTGTAGGATGAATAAGGTTGTTCTGCTTGTGGTCTTGCTGTGCCCTGTTGTCGTGTACTCAGAGGAAGCGAATCCCGCTGCCGACTCAGACGGAAGAGCCGAAGCTGTACGATCACTATCTCTCCATGCAACGGATGCAAGAAAATCTTGCAGGCCGTTCCCCGGATGATCAAGCTCGGGTGCAATCAAAAATCCAGTGGGCAGAACGAGAGGCCTGTCAACGGCTGAGGCGTGAACGACAGGAGGGTGTATCGGATGAGGAATTCCGTGGGCAGGGGGGAGACCAATTCTTAGCCTTTACTGGGCAGTTCGAGCGATATTGTCAGACAATCCAATAAACAATTCGACGAGGCTTTCTTAGCCTGAGTCGGCATCTGGAAAGCGTTATCACGTTCCATCCGCAGTTCAGTGCGCGGACTCTCCTATGACCTGCTACACTTGTAAGGGTTCTTATAGATGGGAGGGTTATGATGAGGGTGTGCTGCAGTTTTAGGGCCGTCGTCTGCGCCTGTTTGGTGGCATTCATGTGGATTGCCGTAAAAGATGGATCTGCGGCAACCAAGAAAGAGAAAGAGGCGGCTCCGGTCGTCCTCGCAGCTAAACCCACCCCACAACAATCCGAGCAAGGGCAAACCATGTCGATCCAGCGTGGCAAGAAGAGTTCCGTCTCTGCTGCCACGGGGCGCCAACCGGAGGCCATTCAGAAGCAGGCCAAGCCGGTACTGGCTGAGCTTAACCAGGTAGATCCGAAGAGCCATCGACGTATGAAAGTTCATGGGAATAGGGCGCCAAAAGCCGTCGTGCAGCCGAGAACGGATCTTATGTACCACGGCATACTGGAAAGCTCCCAGCGCTATGATCCTCGCCGGAATCATCGTGGCGCCAGGATTCCTGATCCGCACAATCCTGAATTGACTCACGACCACTTCCAAGAACTCGATCGCAACCAGGATGGGACGATCGACCCAGTTGAGCGGACGTTTGGCCGACCCGATATGGATCGCGATCTCTACGATCGCCGGCCACGATAGCCGCCGCTGCTACCTCCTTGTGCTGCTCCCTCGTTTCACACAGAACGCCTTTTCTGGCGGGTTGTGCCAAACCATCAGAGAGTTGAACAATCTTCCGAGACCATCCTTCCTTCTCCACTCAGGAGCCCTACTTCCGAGGTACTTCCTTTTGGTCTGTCGTTGGCCGTGGCGCGCGCTATCCTTTTTCATGAGAGACAAGGGAGAAGGCCTACAACAAGGAGGTTGATCATGCATTGCTCACGTTGCCAAGGTCTCATGGTAAAAGACCAATTGTTAGACATGGAGGGCGGATACGGCCAGATGTGGACAACGAGCCTGCGTTGTGTGAATTGCGGTCGTATCCACGACTCCGTGATCGAGCAGAATCACCTGGTCCGACAGGAGAAGGTCTTGGTGCTTTCAAGTGGTGAGCCGGACTATCAGGATGATGAAGTCCACCTTGGAGCAGAGTCATTCATTAGGCGGGCAGCCTGACTGAACTTGGCCGTGCGACCCCTTGATGCCTGCCCACTCCCCTCATCGCTGAAACGACAACGGCGAGGCGTGGGATACCCACGTCTCGCCGTACACTCGACGCCATCCCTGTGGCTGAAGCTGTTGTCCTAACTATGAGTGGAGAGAAAGAATGTCGTCTGACTCAGTGCCTGATAAGCAAAGGCCACGTTGGTGCCCGTGGGAGCCAGTGTCTGCACCTGGGTTGCGGGCTGATTGTGATCGTGCTCCCGCTTGCCTCGCAATTCCTTCCTCAGATCCTCTCGCGGTTTCTTGAGGAAGTCCGGGAGATACTTCCTGACCTTGCGCGACTCCACTTTGGTCTCTTCCAGGGCTTCCAAGACTTGCTGAGTTAGCGACCTGTGCTTCTGCGCCTCCTGCGCAGGGACACTGAGGTGCGTGACATCGGCTGAATTCGCAACCGGCGCAGCGGTTGATGGCGGGGTGGGCGCCGTGGTGGTACCGGTGGACGGTTGAGGGATCGCCGCAGCCGTCGCAGGCGCCCCACCCGGGGTAACCGCTGGAGATGCCGTAACAGAAGTCTGTGACTGTTGGCCCGTCGGCAACGCGGGACGACCGGTCACCTCAGAGGCAACCTGCGCGGCAAGAACCGTAACAGACCGTTCCACATCCACACTGAGGTCCAAACCTGAGAGAGATGACAGTGTTCCAAACCGCTCAGCCAGTTTCGCAGTCTTCGCGAGGGCCGCGTCACCCTGTCCGTTCAAGTACTTCTGAAAGCTGAGTCCCCGTGCCATTCGTAGACGGCAGGTGAAAGAACTGTGTCGGGTCGACTTGGGTCAAAGCTCGGACGGACATGAGGCGTCCCCTCGATTAATAGCCTCGCTACGACGTACCGCGTAATTTTCCTATCGGCACACATCCGGCTAAACTTTAGTACGCTTGTGGTGTATAGTGGAGCCGAACGATGAAGGGAGCCATTCCCTTCCACACCGAGGAGGTATAGGAATGAAACGGGTCACTGTTTGGACCATATTACCGGCGCTCCTGTTGTTGGCATCAGGCTGCACACTCAAGGCCACGATCAAAGAGACCACGGATACCACCTCCAACGTGACAGGCACGACCTCCGGTCGCACATGGTTCACCGAAGAAGGCATCGTGAAACCCGACTTCAAAGTTACGGCCTTCATCGCGTTGAATGAAGAGAATCTTCGCCATGACATGGCCAGTGGGCAGGGTGAATATCTCTCCTCTGTCGGCAATTTACTGAACGTGCCGGTAAATCGACAAGCCGAGTTCTTCGCCTTGATCCAGGCACGCTACCCGGCGTTCGCCGCCATGGACTTCGCGGCGCCCCAGCAAGTCGTCGCCGCTCTGCGCGACATGTCCACTCCCTTGGCCTCCGCGCAGTAGAGGCTTATCTCGAACGAGCTACAGCGGGGAGGCTGCCACGAAAGTCAGCCCCCCACTTCTATATTCTCGCTTCTCGCCCAATCACAGACTGCACAACCACTCCATCGCGAAACACGAGAAGGTTCGTGGAAACAGCCGGCACGCGCAGACCCGGCAGGATCACTCCTGCGAGATTCAACGGATCGCCAGCAGATAGTCTAATGTCGTGAGAAGCAGCACTGGATTGAATGGCCGGCTAAGCCTGAGCCTGGACATCAATAGGAGTTCCGACTGACGACGTGAACCATTCGTAAATGGGAGGATGAAATCGAGAGAGAGACAGGGCGCAGGGATCGTACCACGCCACGAGAGGAAGCTCTGCCAGTTAAGGCATCGCCCGAATGTAGACGTGGGCGCCGCCGCCCGCTACAAGATTAGTAGCCTGAGAAGCGAAGGCTACAAACCCGCCGTTGTCGTTGATAGATGGAGTATCGCTGGGCGCATTCCCCTCCACCAGAGATCCCGTATTATCTCTGGAAACGAGACTCGTCGTGGGTCCATTCCTGTCATGCAGGTAGATCTGTTGACCACTCACGCCAGTCTCTAAATTGGTCGCGAGCGAGGCAAAGGCCACATACCGCCCGCTGCTGCTGATGGACGGTACGCTGCTGTTTTGGTCTCCAGCATTTGGCGTCCCACTATTATCTCGTGAAATGAGACTATTGGTGCCGTTCGCACCCGTGTTCCGGTCGTGGACATACACTTGCTGCCCAGTAAACCCAGCCACGATATTGGTGGCCCCCGAGACGAATGCAACGAAACGCCCGTTACCACTCACAGAAGGTGTGCTGCTGTTGCCGTTTCCTGCTGTTGCGCTGCTGTCTTTGGAAATGAGGCTGGTAGTCCCGTTTACACCTATGAGGCGATCATGGACATAGATCTGTTGGTTACCGCCAGCAGTACCGAGATTTGTCGCAACAGAAGCAAAGACAATAGAACTCCCATCGGTGCTGATGGCGGGGGTCACACTGTTGCCATCGCCAGGTACTGGAGGCACATTGTTGTTTTTCGAGATCAAACTGGTGCTGCCAGTCACACGGTCATGGAGGTAAATCTGTTGCCCTGTCACTCCAGTGACCACATTGGTACCATTCGACAAAAAAGCGATGAACCGCCCATCCTCGCTGATCGCAGGAGAACTATTAACGAGACCGTTACTGGTGATCCCGCTGCTACTTTTCGAGACCAGAGTCGTCTGGTCGGTTTGACGATCTCTGAGATAGACTTGCTGTCCACTGACACCCGGCACCAAGTTGCCTGACTGTGAGACAAAGGTCACATAGCGCCCACTGGCACTGATGGCTGGGTCGCTACTAATGCCATCCCCTTCATTCACCACAGTGGTGTCGCTGTCGCGCGAGATCACCTCGATTTGATTCGTCTGCCGGTTATGCACATAGATTTGCGTGCCGCCGACACCGGTCACAAAATTTACCGATTGTGATATGAAGGCTATGAGGCTCCCGTCACCGCTGATAGATGGAATCGAACTGACGCCGCTCCCTGCGGTACCGCTGCCATTGACCGACACGCGATCTGTCCTTGGATGAATGGCAAACAGCACCGAACCAGTCGCGGTCTGACCTGTGCTGTCCGTCACAATGAAATCCGCAGTAAAGTTGCCTGCTGCGTCTGGCGTGCCACTCACGACACCCGTATTTGCGTCGAGGGACAAGGCAGGTGAGCCGGTTGGCAAGACCCCGCCAAACAGCGTCCAGGTGAAGGGAGCCGTTCCTCCAGTGACCGCAAGGGTCGAAGTATAGGCGTTGCCGACCACACCAAAATCGGCTGCAGTCGTCGATACTGCAAAGGCCTGGGTACTGCCGCCGCCACCGCCCCCACTGTTTGGACAGCCTATGAGTCCAAACCCAAGGGCAATGATCGACAACACAGACGCAATAGATTTCATATAGGGCATTCTCCTACGAATTCCTAAATGACGCAAACAAATGTGCCATCTTGCGTTACCTGGTTGTGCTCGAATCTGGGCTACACAGAACACCATTCGGCCAACACCTTGGAGATGTCTGCCACCGCAACACGTCAACTTTGATCTCTCAAGACTACAGTCATAGCCCCAGCAGCTGAGAACCAACGCGTTCGCTGAAATCGTGACGGTCGCCCATACACGTGAAGGCCAACTCGCTTGTGTCTGCATCATTCATGATAAAACCAAATCGATTGAATTCTACAGGGGACAGAGGTGGAGTTCTGCTAAAGTTGAGGCCCTTGAGGACACGGATGGGATTGGTGGGGCAGAAGTTCTTCTCCAGGTGAGAGGCGATGATGGGAATTTTCAGTGTCTATGTCTCATTCGTGATCGTGATAGGACCGTGAGAGAGTATAGTGATGTGGCCTGGACGACAGTGCAGATCAAGGCGGTCACGGATACGGATGGAGCGCCTGGGAAAGAAGTACTTTTTGAGAGCCGAAATCCTGACAATGAGGTCTTGTGTGTCTGTGTGATCCGAGACCGAGGAGACGAACTGGCGATCTACACTGACTCCCTATGGCAGGCAGTAGAAGACTCGCTGCTAACGAACACGGATGGCCAATCTGGTCTAGAAATCATCGTTCCATTTGCGCGCGGTTCAGACAGCGGAATTACGATCATTCATGATGTCTCTCGAACGTCAAAAACCTATCTGTTCTCTGGGAGGCACACCATTCAGCACGTAGGAAATTATGATCGATCTCAAGGGGATGAAATATGTGTGCTCTTGCCAGCTCTCGAAAAATTCGTGTTAATCACCGACCGACTGCAAGAGCAGGAAGACGTAGAATCTTGCGGGGAGCCAATGAGGTCACCGGTTCGGATGTGATCCATCGCCTGCTAACTCAGATATTCGTTTGACCCCTAGGAGCCTTCCTTCCAAGCTGTATGATGCGAAGTTTGGAGAAGGCAGCACGGAGACAATTATGATTACCTCGACATTGTCTCCTAGTGCGAAGTCAATCATTGGAGGCCTCACCGAGGAGTTACCGTGACATGCCCCGAAATCGCTGATTGTGAGTTGCCCGGTTTGGTCACCAAGAACAAAATGATAACCATCATAACGTCCACAGCCACCTGCTAGCGGGAATCGTTCTAAGGCCTGGATGATCCCTTGGAGTCGCACCGCCCGCAGGTGGAATGCTTGAGGATCCGCGATAATTGCTCGAATCGGGATAGGCTCTTCACGCACGAGCTCCGTGGCGTCTGAAAAAGGCGCTTCCAGCCACAGGCACAAGCAGCAGCCAATTAACATGGTGATGCACCGCTTAGACATCATACGGTAGAAGTATATCACGACAGCTAGCCAAGGCTGTCAAAGCTACTTCTATTTTATGATGGAGAGTCAAGCACAACAGTTGTGCCATCTTGCGCGACTGTGAAAAGATGGCTTAGCCTTACAGATGGGGAGTATTGAGTGACGCGACAGACGACATCACCGCTCATTGTGTTGGGATCTGGCTACACAGGACTGGTGTTGCATAGAATAGGAACCTCCCAGGGGAGGACTGTCCGTGCTGCCAGCAGGAATCCCTTGAACAATCTCGCAGGTATTCCTTCGGAACAGCGCCTGAGGTTCGATTTGGAAGACCCCTCGACCTGGGGGAACATTCCCGCGGGCGCCGATCTCATCTGGTGTTTTCCCGCCATACCGCTCGAACAAGTACAGGCCTTCGCGCGCACGCTCGACGCGCCACCTCGACGCATTGTCGTCTTAGGGAGCACGTCCGCCTACGAGGTAGCCGATCATCACGCCGAATATCCTCCATCCTGGATTGACGAATCAGCCCCGATCGACCTATCCAAGTCGCGTGTGCAGGGAGAAGAGTTCTTGCGCACCAACTGTGGCGCGATCATCTTGCGCGTGGCAGGCATCTACGGATCGGGGCGGAACCCGCTGGATTGGATCAGGCAAGGCCGCGTCGGCCCATCGCGCAAGTATGTGAATCTGATTCACGCGGAAGATTTGGCCGCCATCTGCCTGCTTGCGCTAGACAAAGGAAAACCAGGCGAATCCTACAACGTCAGCGACGGCACGCCACGCACCTGGAATGAGATCTGCGCAACTGCGCAGCAGCGATGGAGTGTAACAGCGACAACAGTAAAAGAAGACCTCTCTTCGGGAAAACGAATCAGCAACGCCAAGCTTCGAACAAAGTTAGGCTACGTCCTACAGCATCCAGACTTATACGAAGCTCTAGCAATGATTGAATCAGGAAAAGGGGTAGAATCGCAGGATGGTCAAAATGGCTTCTAGCAAGGCCCGAGGCGAGATGGAACCGGAGGCGTCCCCTCTGGGGTACGTTGAGGATTCCAGCGAACCGAGAACGAAGCTGGAAGGCATTTTCACCATCCTGCTAGCGGAGGAGGGCCATTACTGCCAAGCACACCAGCAAATTGTTGATCGCGTGGGCCAAAATACCAGGCAGGAGGCTTCCGGTCTTTTCATAAATCCAAGCCCAGAGCACGCCGCTCCAACAGACACTCAGTAACCCCACCAATCCATAGCCATGTGCGATGCCGAAGATACCGGCGCTGATCAATGCAGCCGGTAGAAAGCGGAACTTGCGGCGGAGAATCGCAAACAGCAATCCGCGAAACGCAAGTTCTTCGAACAGCGGTGCAAAGACCACGTATTCGACTAAACTTATGGCCGTCAGGGAAGGCGTGGCCCAGACGAGATCTGCGTCGAACCATTCGACCCAGTGACTCGTGAGATGGAAGGGTTCCGATAACCGATCCATGACCCACCCGCCCCACAAACCGGCTGCCACCACCGCGAACACCGCGGCCACCAAACGACCGGCATTGGCCCATCCGATTTCCAGCCCAAAGCCGGCATCGAACGTCATGCCGGATGGCCGGAAGAGATGATGGTAGGCCAAGAGGAGCAGCGGCACATTCGTCAACGGAATGGCCAGCGCCCGGAGCGAAGCATTGTCGGGCGGCGCATAGAGTAAAAACACCGCCGTGATCATGGCGCCGATCGCGCCCCCGCGCAGCAACACTGCCGCGCCAATGCCGCCAGGCCACGGCGGCGGCACGCCCGGTTCATGCAGGCGAATGAAACTGGACGGCTCATTCCGTCTGAGCCAGAGCAGCACGCACACCACGGTGCCGCCGGCCATCGCGCCGAGCTCAACGAACGTCACGCGATGCGACCGGATAAACTGGCGATCGACACGCACAGCAGCTTGTTCCTGAACCCTGGCCAGGAGCGCGGCATCGTTGCCACGGCGTGCTAATCGTTCAGCCAGGCGATCGTAAAACCAGCCGGCAGGCACCGCCTCTGCCAGCTCCGCTTGCCACACGACATACTGGTCTGCGTCATGCACCGGTCCTTCGCCATAGGCGGCCGTCACGAGATCGGCAAACTGAGGAAGTGGATACTCTGCCCTGGCCCAATCATGCGCGGAGAGGAGCGCCTGAGAAACATGGCCAGCCTCGGCTTGGAGGATCGCCAACTGAAGAGGGACCAACGGGTCTTCGGAGATCTTTGCCAGTTCTTGATACCATTCAATCTCATGCGCCCGTTCAGCCTCGTCGCCGCTGGAGGCCCAAGCCAAGAACTGCTGTTCCCACTGAGGCGCGCGCTTGAGTCCCTCCTCCACATCCCTGGTGCGACTGACCATCAGACTGAGCGCTTGCTCAGGCGACTCGATCCGATCCAGTTTAGACCCCGATGTCGACAGCCCTACCACCGACCCCAGAGCCACCGTGAGAAAGAGCGCGGACAACAGTGTGACCGTGGATGAGAACCGCCCAAAGTAGACCCCAACCGTCGGCGGCACGTCTGTAGCTCGCCACCAGGACTTGGACTCATGCGGTTCATTGAGAGCGAGCGTGGCAGGTTCCATAATCCAAGAGACTATAACATGCTGTTTTTCTGGCTCGAAACCCCCTCGAAATGACTAGGCGACGAATAAAACCGCTCAGAATACCCGTGGCTGAAGGCGACTGAACTCCGCTATACTGTGGAGCGTTCTTAAAGGGCTCGGTCTGTCTGGTCTATCCGGTCGGGTTAGTTGATTACAACCAAACAACCCAGACAAACCAAATAGACCAAATGAACTAGATTCGGAGTGCTATGCCAGTTCGGAGCTTTATCCCCCCCCACCGATTGCTCCTTGGCCCTGGGCCCAGCATGGTGCATCCGCGAGTCCTGCGTGCCCTCTCGACTCCTTTG
>JBDSDL010000232.1:0-21151 GCA_039920585.1 Nitrospiraceae bacterium
GAACGACCACTGCTTCACCGTGGGGGTTCGACGTGCGCAGGGAGGACCAAGCCTGGCCCCTCTTATCTTCCCCTCCCAAGCCGCTGAGTGACAAAAATAGGAAGGGCGGCTGTTATGCTCTCACTGCGCGCATGCACCGATCACCTTCTGAGGTGAGGGGTGCGCGAGCACAAGAGCATGACAGCCGCCCTTCCTGATCTTTTCGATTGCTCTATTTTCCGAACGCTTTTTTCAGCAGCGGCTCTATTTCACCCTTTACTGCCATCGGATCAAGCACATCGGTATCGCCGTAAAACTGCCCGTCGATGAACACCTTGGGGAGGGTCGGCCAGTTGGTCATTTTTGCGAGCGCCTCTCGCTTGCTCGGTTGAGACAGGACATCGATCAGTTCAAACGGGTATCCGTACTTGTCGAAGAACTGTATCGTCTCTTTCGTGAACCCGCACATTGGCATTTGCTTGGTGCCCTTGCCGTAGATCAAAATCTTGTGCGTGGCGACTTCCTTGTTAATTTCTTCTTGAATGGGATCTGTCATGGCCCGGCCTCCTAAGTTTCATCGGTGGTTTTGGCTGTGATTTCGAGAGCATGAATCCGCCCGTCTTTCATCGGGGCATCCAACGCCTGATAGATCATTCGATGCCGATCCAGCAAATTCTTCCCTGCGAAGGCTGCGGAGATCACCACGACCTTGAGGTGATTCATCGTGCCCGTCCGATCCGAGACCGTGACCGCGGCATCCGGCATCGTTTTGCGCACATATTCTGTCAGTACATCTGGCGTAATCATAACATAGCGCCTCCGATCTCATTCCATTGCCAGAATACTCCAGCCGTAAGCCCAAAGGCAATTCGGGCCAACCGAAACTCGTTGCGAGACGAGCGAGACTGGCGGGACAGGCGAGCCGAGCCAGAAACACAATTTATCTACGTCGCGCCTTTCGCGCATGTCTCGCGCTTCACGCCCGCTCTCGGATGCTGGTGGTGGATTTCAGCCTATGCTGGTGGATAGCCACCATGTCTATCTGCATCTCGTCACGACAAGACAGCACTTTGCTGGGAAACTTATGCCATTGCTGTATGGCCATGCTGGCACAGACATTGCGCCTTACTTAAGACAGCACACACGAGCCGACCATGACGCAACCATATTTACCTATACCAAGGAGGGTGCCATGAATGAGTTCAAGTCTGGGTTTTTTGTTGGGGGAGAGGCCTGCGAGGGACGGGTACTCGTGGTAGACGACGAGCCAGATATTCGCAGAGTCGTGAAGATGACTCTGCAGAAAGCTGGCTATGAAGTCCTTGAAGCAGAAAACGGTGAGAAAGCGATCGAAGTCATTAATTCTGGCGAAAACCGGCTCCTCCTGGATGTCGTCATCTGTGACATTCGTATGCCCAAAATCAATGGAGCCGAAGCCGTCGCCTACTTTAGGAAGAATTATCCCCGCGTCCCGCTCATCGTGCTGACCGGCTTCCCAGATACCGATATGGCGACCTCCTTCCTCCGGCAGGGCGTCGTGGATTATCTTGTCAAGCCGGTCGAAGGGGAGAAACTGAGAGCGGCCGTCGCACGAGCGATAGAACAGCGGGAACTTGCACGGCTGTGACCACGGGCCTCCCTCCTCTCTTGTTCATTTGGTCTGTTCGGTCTGTCTGGTCGATCTGGTCCATCTACTCTGTCTGGTTAGTATCGTTCAACCAAATAGACGAGACAGACCGAATAGACCAGACAGACCGGACTTGTCCCAGACATACGGAGATCGTCTGAATGGAACGCTCCGACCATACCAAGGTCGCTATTCTGGGAGCGGGCCGTGGCGGCCACGCACTGTTAGAGCTGCTGCACCACATCCCGTCGATTGAGATCGTCGGCATTGCAGACCGTAACCCTGCGGCGCCAGGGCTGCAACGCGCGCGTGAACTTCGGATTCCCGTCATCACCCATATGCCGGATCTGATCGGCAACCATGGCGTAAGCCTGATTATGGACGTCACGGGAGATCCGGAGATGGAGACGTATCTGCATGCCCACAAACTTCCTGCCGCAGATATCCTCAGCGGATCGGCCTCCCGGCTGCTGTGGGAGCTGGTCCTGCATGAATCCAAATTGGAAGCCGAACTCCTCCAGTCAGAAAAACTTGCGGGAATCGGCTCATTTGCTGCGGGAATCGCGCACGATATCAACAACCCCCTACAACTCATTTTGGGCCTGGCGGAAAACCTCGCAGAGGAGCGCGACCTGACTACCGTTCACGAACAAGCCCAGGACATTATTGAAGCTGTCAAACGAACGAGTGCCATCTGTCGAGACCTTACCCGCTACTCACGGCGCGCATCCCCCCACGAAGATATGCTGGTGTCGGTGAACGAAAAGCTGGACGAAGCGCTGAAAATCGCACGCTACGCGTCAAATCTTCATGATATTGAGATGATCAAACATTATCAGCCAGACGTTGCGGTCAAAGGCAATCCGGATGAGTTACTGCACGCCTTCGTCAACCTCATTACCAATGCGGTTCATGCGATGGAACGCGTCGGCGGCACACTGACGCTTGAGACCATACTCCTTGACGGACAGGTTGGTGTCCGAATATCCGATACGGGATGCGGCATCCCCTTGGACAAAATCCCCGAGATCTTCGAGCCGTTTTTCACGACAAAGGCTCCCGGCAAAGGCACGGGGCTGGGACTCTATAACGTCAAGACCATCGTCAGCAAAATGCACGGCACGATCGCTGTCGACAGTCAGGTCGATAAAGGAACGACCTTTACCTTGACCTTCCCCAACGCCGAGCCGGGCAGCCAAGGATATCTGCCATGAATCCCGCACGTTCCCCATCCGGCTCTGAAACGAGATGGGGGCTCCAACTCAAACTGATTCTGTCTATGCTGCTCGTGGGGGTGGTTCCCCTCCTGGTGGGTCTCGGTCTCGCCTTTTGGCAAGGCTCTCGCGAAATCCAGGTCGTCAACGGCGAAAGCTTCAAGGCTCTTGCCGAGGAGACTGCGCGAAAAATCGATCTCTTGATGTCCGATGAAGTCGCCCGAACCTCACGAATTGCGGTAGACCCTTCGATAATCCTTGAACTTGAGCAACGGCGCGATGCCCTGCTGGGTATGACAGAAGATGAGCGGCTGCGGGCAGTGGATAAGCTCAAGACTGGCTGGGAGGTCAAAGACCCGGCGGCGGTCCACACCATCACGGAAGGAAAAATAGCCGGCACCATTCAGGAGTATCTCTCGGGAGCCAAGAGCGAAGCCGATCAACTGATACCGCAAGTGGTCCGGTCTGCCACCAAGATGCTGTATATCACCGACATTGAGGGCAATCTGGTTGCCGCATCGACCACGATGCCTCCCTTTGCCAATAAAGACACCGCCTGGTGGAAAGGCGCCTTCCACCGCGGGGTCGGCCAGCTCTTCATCGAAAATGTGCACTTCGACGAACGCGCCCAGAGCTATGTTATCAGTATTTCGCTTCCCATTATGGATCGCATTCGGTATGGAACAGTCGGCGTACTCCATCGCGTGATCGACGCCAAAGAATTGATCTCGCCTTCGATCTCCCCCATTCGCTTCGGCAAGACCGGACATGTGATGCTGATCGACCATCGCGGCATTGTCATGAGCTGCCCCATTCTGCCGACCGGCGTCCCGCTCTCCGATGCACAGCTTATTCCCCTCATCACGCCACTTCAGCCAGGCTGGGTCAGCGCGCCGAGCGATGGCCACGGCGGACAATCGACCTCGCTGATCGGATTCGCTCCGGTGCCGGAAACCAGCCGTGCCACGAATAGCGATTTAGGCAAGGGCTCTTGGCACACCTTCGTGTGGCAAGCGTCTGACGAACTCTTTGCCCCGATTCGGCACTTCCTCACCTGGATGGCCGTATTCAGTCTCATTGCGGTCGGACTGATGACGTCTCTCGGCTACCTTGCGGCCCATCGTATCGTCATGCCGGTGCGCCGATTACAGGCAGCCGCACAATTGATTGGGCGCGGTGAACTTCGGCAACCCATCGACATTCAGACCGGCGATGAACTTCAAGATTTGGCAGATGAGTTCAATCGAATGAATCGCCAATTAGAAGCAGCCTTTGCAGGCCTGACCGATCAAGTGACCATCAAGACGCAACAAGTGGAGTCCCTGCTTCACTCCACAGACCAAATCTTGGATGCAGTCCCAACTCCGATCATCATGGTCGATCAGGACGAACAGGTACAGTACATCAACCGGGTCGGACGAGACTCCTTTCAGGCCATGCCTGATTCGACCACATCAATCCCGTTGTTCGACATACTGCCCGTCGATGCCTCCGCACGAGCGCACCTGAGAAAAGAATTCAGACGTGCGCGAAGCGGAGACCATGCCGCGACAACATCTGGGACAGAAGATACCGACGACGTCAACCGCGCCCGTGATCCGTTGGCCCCCGTGCTGGGAACGGCGGAACCAAGCAACCGACAGGAGATTCAGATTGGTTCCCGGCGATACCACTATCAGTGGTTTCATATGGGAGGGAGAAATCAGGGAGAGGATCGGATCGGCCTTGTCTTCAGAGACACCACTGACGACAGCCTCCTCCAAGACCGGCTTATTCAGGCCGAGAAATCGGGCAGCCTTGGGACCCTCACCGCCGGAATCGGACATGAGTTGAACAATCCGCTCTTCGGCATTCTCGGACTGGGAGAAGCCATCGGAGAAGAAGCCGACCCAGACCGCGTCAGATCCTATGCCCGCGACATCGTCCAGCACGGTCGTCTGATGGCCGATATTATTCGGGACTTCACTGGCGTCACGGCTCGCGAGACGTCAGACCAACGGCAACCTGTTCACCTTGAGCGTGAACTCGATCAGGCCATCGCAACACTTATGGGCGGCATGGACGCCTCAGGGCTCACGATTGAGAGAACGTACGCGAGAAACACCTGTGTGCTGGCCCTTCCCGATCAACTCAGGCAGGCATTCACGAACTTGTTGATGAATGCCGTACAAGCGATGAAAGGCCGCGGTATCTTATCTCTCTCCACCTCCTTGACCGATACATCCGTTGTGACCACGATCACGGATTCAGGCCCCGGTATTCCGAAACAGCATCTGTCGAAAGTTTTCGATCCGTTCTTTACCACCAAGGGACAAGGCGAAGGATCCGGACTCGGCCTGACCGTTGCACGCCGGATCATCAAGAAATTTGGAGGGGATATCCGAATTGAAAGCCAGGAAGGGAGCGGCGCCTCCTGCATCGTGACCCTCCCGATAATTCCTACTTCGATGCCCACACAGGAGGCTTCATGCACCGAGTCAGCGTCTCGCTCTATGCCGCAGTCCTCATCGTCCTAATCTCCGGACTCTGGTGGGGCTCCTATGCCCTATCCGCCAAGGATCGTCCTGAATCGCCCGGCATTCCACCGGAGAAAGCGGCGGCCTATATCTATGACGTCATCAAGGCCGATCGCACGCTGTACACGACGGAAATTGTCAATCGACTTCAGGCGAAAGGCGTCACCACAGCATCCGAACACTGGGAGCAGGAGAACGCCCTCATGTTGCCTGCCCAGTTTCTCCAGCATTCGGGCAAGCTGGCAGCCGAGAACGGAAGCGGCATCCGGTATCGACTGATCGGTCTCTGGCCTATTTACCAACGCAATGCTCCAGCGAGCGACCTGGAGCGCAACGCGTTGGAGTCTCTCCGGAAGAATCCCGCCAGGCCGGTTACCGGGATCGTGAGCAGTGGGGCCAAACAGTACTTTCAGGCGATCTATCCAGACCTCGCCGTCTCACAGGCCTGCATCGACTGCCACAACGGGCATCGACTCAGCCCGAAACGGGACTTTAAGCTCAACGATGTGATGGGCGGGATTACCATCACCATCCCGCTGGAATAGGGATGGCACTGGTGCGCGAGTAGAAGGGCAAGACAAGGAGAGATACGAATAGGGCGTGAAGCGCTACCGCTTCGTCATGGATTAGATGCGCACAGGGGAGAAGCGGCAGACCTATCGGTGCGCTTCGCCACGAGACTTTTTATTTATCAAGCACCACAACCTGCTTGGCCCGGTGTGCGGAAAGATCGCTGACGCTGCCCGGCAATTTCGGAAGCTCGTCGGACCAAGCGGCCACGCCCATGTCCGTCGCACCTTGGAGCTTGGCGCCTTCCTCCATGATGAGTATCGGCGTCAGGACTTCTCCGATGAGCGTTGCCGACTTCAGCAACTGAACTCGCTCGCTCGCGGTCACCTTCGCCTTGATGCGACCGCTGCTGACCACCGTGCCGGCCGTAATCGTTCCTTGCACCAACCCATCCTCGCCAATGATGACATGTCCCTTGGTCTGAATTTCTCCATCGAGGCGGCCATCGATCCGCACCGTTCCCTCAACATGAATCTCGCCTTTCAACACCACTCCTTTGGCCAAAAGGGTAATGTTGTCATCTCCCGAAAAGCTATTACTTTTCATCTGTCATCCCCCCTTCACACCCGATCATTGACGCCAGCTTACACCATTCCCTGTGGCGAGGCCTAGGAGAATCCAAAAGTATGCCTGAGCCGTTCCCATATTCCCTCTCCATGCACTTCACAATAAACGCTGGGCTCCGTACCCTCGATGAATACCTCCGATACCTGCTCAGGACACTGAGACGTGGCCAACTGTCCGGTCTTCGGATCGATGGCGCGGGCGACGACACCGGGCGGCATCACGAATGCCGGAACAGTGGGCGGGATAATCCGCCGTGCGAGATCCATCCAAATCGGTAAGGCCGCCTGCGACCCCGTGAGACGCAGAGGCCGTTCATCGTCGAATCCCACCCAAACTCCGATCACCACGTCGGATGTATAGCCTACGAACCAGGCATCGCGATAACCGTCCGTTGTGCCGGTTTTCCCGGCGACCGACCCTTGGAGACCGAGCACTTTGGCTTTGCTCGCAGTGCCCCGTTGGATGACGCCTTCAAGGAGAGACGTCAACACATAGGCCCCTTGCGGCGAGACCGCCTGTTGCCGATCCGGCAGGTTATTCCACACGATATCCCCCTGTCGGTCCCTGGTCGATCGCACCGTAGTCGACTTGACGGCGATTCCTCCGTTGGCGACCGCTCCATACGCCGATGTAATCTCCATCAACGACACCGATGAACTACCCAAGGCCACCGACGACAAGTCATCACCGATGGCGCTCGTCACACCAAGACGATGCAACAGCTGCACGATCGGCTTAGCTCCCAAGGTCTTGGCAGCCCGAACCGCCGGCACATTGAACGACTGCTCCAACGCGCTCCTCACAGTGACAGGCCCGTGAAATTGTTTGTCGTAGTTCTGCGGAGACCAGGAACCGGTCTCCGATTCAAAGGTCACCGGCTCATCCACCAACAAGCTCGCTGCGGTCAACTGACCGGTCTGACCCTCACGGGCCGCTTCCAGCGCCGCAAGATAGACGAAGGGTTTGAAGAGTGAGCCCGGTTGCCGGCGCGCCTGAATGGCGCGACTGAATTGACTCCGCCGATAATCCCGGCCTCCGACCAACGCCAGCACCGACCCGGTCTTGGGATCGAGTATCACGACCGCCCCTTGCACCGGTTCTAACGTACTCTTGAGATGGGGATGAACGGTCTCTAATTTGGCCAACCCCTTTTCCAACGATTCGGTGGCGGCCTGCTGGATCATCGAATCGAGCGTACTGTCGATCCGCAAACCCTCCGGCAAGGGGACCACACCGGCCTCCTCTACCTGGCGAAGCACGGCATCGACGAAGTAGGGCGCATCGGTCAGGACGTCCTCTGACCGATGCACGCGCACCGGTTCATTCATCGCACGTTTCCAGACCTCTTCCGTCAGGAGACCTGTCTCCCGCAGCCTCCGCAACACGACATCGCGCCGCTGCTTCGCCTGCTCGGGGTGTTTCGTCGGCGCATAACTATTGGGCCCCTTGATCAAACCGGCGATCATCGCGATTTCTTCGACCGTCAATTCTTGAAGGGTCTTGCCGAAATAGCGATGGGCCGCCTCATGCACTCCATAGATCGAGACGAATCCCGCCTGCCCGAGATAGATTTCATTCAAATAGCTTTCGAGGATGTCTTGTTTCGTATACTTCACTTCCAATACCAGCGCAGCCAGAGCTTCTTTGAATTTTCGCCCCATTGTCCGCTGCGGCGAATAAAATAAATTCTTCGCGAGTTGCTGCGTGATCGTGCTGCCGCCCTGCACCACTCCGCCCTTAGTGAAATTAGTCCAGATTGCCCGTCCAACAGCAACAGGATCGATGCCGAAATGGGAGTAGAACCGGTGATCTTCAATGGTCAACACCGTCTCAACGATCCGTGGAGGAATCTGCGCCAACGGAACCCATTCGCGAACCTGGCGCGACTCACCACGCACCCCGCTCAGGAGTTCCGGTTCCAGAAAGACGGAGAAGAGCGGCGTCCCATCAAGCTGAGACAGGACCTCCACCACTCGCCCCTGATCCAACGGCAACGTGACCATGGTCGCGCCGACATAGGCCTCCGGTTGCGCATGGAGATAGACCGTCAAGGCCTCTTCGGTCAGCTGATAGTCGCCAGGAGACTGCACCGGCACATTCACTCGACGATAGCCCAGCCGTTGCAGCCGCTCAAGAAGACGGCTGTGCGTAAGCGAAAGGTCTGGTTGCAGCAGGAAGGGACCACTGTATAGACGCAGCGGAGGATGCTCGTCGCTCTTGGGAAGTGCCAGAAAGGTTGCCAAGTACGCGCCGTAGGCCACAACGACGAGGCCAAACACGGCAACGAAGCCTGCTAGGCCCATGCTCGAATATGTGACCCATCGTGCAGGTCTATTCACGATTCTAGCCCGCATGATTCATGACGGTTCGTCGCGAAATCGCCAAGCCGCGTCGCGAGACCAGCGCGCGGAGCCCGGGGGACTGGCTCCGCCATCTGCGGCGGTACCTGTCCCGCTCCCAAGGCGGGGACAGGCGCCAGAAAGAAGGGCGCCAGTCCCCGACAGTACGGTGAAGGTCCGAGGGGCGAGCCCGCTGGCCGAAGGCTCGTCGTAGCAGCGGATCGGCGATTGTAGCAGAAGCGTTCATGGATCATGCGGGCTAAACCCTCACCACAGCATAACTGAAAAACAGACAGGTTCGCCTGGTTGATCCGGTTAGTCGGTCCAACCAAATAAACGAAACAAACCAAACAAACCAGAAGAACCAATTGTTTTTACGCCTTACGAATTCCAATCTTCTGAGGTAGAAGCGAGCCTGCGACCATCCCTGCCGCCGCCATGATAAACCCGACCAGTTGCGGCGGCCAGATCGAATCGCTGGGACTGAAGATTTCCAGCGCCAGCCATGTCGTAAGTCCGGCCGCAATGGCGAAGAGGGCGCCCTGGGTGGTCGCGCGGGACCAATAGAGGCCGGCTGCAAGCGGGATAAAGGCCGCCACCAACGTGACTTTGTAGGTATTGACGAGCATCGAATAGATGCTGGCATCGGACATCAGCGCGATCGTCAAATCGACCGCGGCAAAGGTCATCAAAACCAGGCGCATGATCCGCAAGAACTCTCGATCGGTGAGGTCTGGCCACACGCGCTTGATGACGTTTTCACTCAGGGTCACCGAGGGGGCGAGCAACGTCGCGCTCGAGCAGCTCATGACGGCCGAAAGTACCGCTCCGAAAAACAGAATCTGCGCGACGATCGGCGTATGTTGGAGGATGAGTGTCGGCAACACCAGTTGCGCATCTTCCGCGAGCAGTTGTCCAAACTTTTCCGGATCGATAAGCGTGGCCGAATAGGCGAGGTACATCGGTACGAAGCAGAACAGAAAATAGATCCCTCCGCCAAGGACTGAACCACGCACCGCCGTCCGCTCGTCTTTCGCCGAGGCGATGCGCTGAAACACATCTTGCTGGGGAATCGATCCCAGCATCATGGTGATACCTGCGCCGATGAAGGGGATCCACGCGTTGAGACTCGCCGGTGGAAAGAAATCCAACTTTCCCGCCTGCGCCGCATGTTCCACCACCGCACCAACCCCGCCCGTTAGCCCGCTCACGACAGAAGCAATATAGAGTAGGCCACCCATGATGACGCTGATTTGGACAAAGTCGAGAATGGCCACGGAGAACATGCCGCCGAAGGTCGTATAGGTCAACACGATGACCGCACCGAGCACCATTCCGAGTGGCTGGCTCACCGCCCCGTCTGTCACGACGTTGAACACCAAACCCAACACTTTGAACTGAGCCGCGACCCACCCCAGATACGACGCCACGACACAGAGGGTGCAGAGTACTTCTACCGTTTGGTTGTACCGAAGCCGGTAATAGTCTCCGACGGTAAGAAGGTTCAGTCGATACAACCGTGGGGCAAAGAACAATCCGGCCAGGATCAAACACAAACTCGCGCCGAACGGATCGGCAACGACTCCGCGCAAGCCATCCTTGACAAAGATCGCCGGCATCCCCACCACAGCCTCCGCGCCGAACCAGGTCGCAAAGACCGTGGCGATCACGATCGGCAGCGGCAAGCTCCGACCAGCCACCGCAAAATCCTTCGCGCTATGGACCCGCCTGGCGGCAGCCAGCCCGATCCCCACCGACACAAGTAAATAGAGAATGACGAATCCGAGAATCATGGAGGAGGTATAGACATATGTGTGGGCGGATTCTAGCAGGATGCTGAAAAAGTCCGCCAGCTTCGTTCTCGGTTCATCGAAATCCTCAACGTACCCCAGAGGGTACGCCTCCGGTTTCGACTCGCCTGCGGCCTTGCTGGACAGCCTTTTTGATCACCCTGCAGGAGTATTCTCCTAAGTGCCATCTGGTTCAACTAAATAGACGAGACAGACCAAATAAACAAGAAAGACCCACAAGGCCTCTGTTCCCTCGATCAATCACATGGTAGGCTAATAGTAGTTGTACTGGGAGGGAGGCCTATGAACAATCGCGCAATCCAGGGGATACGCTCCTCTCGGAAGACAACTCAGCTGTGGCCACAACTCTTCATCGGAGCGATCGGAATCGCGATGGCGTTGACCGGGCTACCCGCTTACGCGAACGAATCGCAGACACCGTGGGAATGTTCGAACTATACCGGCGACGCCCACACCCGTTGCGTGGAGACCTTCGCCGAATCGCAGCGAGACCAGATCGCCGCACTCCAAGAAAAGTTGCAAACTCAACAAGAAACGGTCAAGCGCTTACAGGGTCAGCTCGATCGCCAGGCCTCCGCGAATGCCGACCTGCAACGCCAACTGGCACGACCACCCGCGGTCGTGCAAGCAGTTCCTCCTTTCTACACGTATCCCCCTGTAGGACTAGGACTCAGTCTCAACTTCGGGAGTCCTGGGATGTATGGGGCTCCATTTTATTATCCTCCGTTCGCGTTTGGCCCGCCCTTCTATGGACTACGCTACCGGAGCTACTACGGTTGGTAGCAAGATCGAACCGCCGTCGGTTCGTCCGCTTTATGCCCAGACACAATTGTCTTGATCCACACCGCAACATCGCATACCCTCGACAGATCTGGGCTTTACGGCAACAGCCCCGTTGCGGCCATACATAATAAAGAAAGGACAGCTCATGCGTGTCATTGTCTCTTGTTTACTAACCCTGCTCTGCCTTGGAACCACCGCGGCATTCGTTGCGGCGTCAGAGCCCACGACCGATGAACAAAAAACTCTCTATGCCTTGGGATTGGCCATCAGCCAATCGCTCGGGACCTTCAACCTGAACGAATCTGAGCTCGATCTCGTAAAGTCAGGCATCGCCGATGGGGTCTTCAAAAAGACTCCCAAGGTAGACCTCCAGACGTTCGGCCCCAAGATTCAACAACTGCAACAGGCCCGAGCCTCGGTCGTCGCAGAAGCGGAGAAGAAAGCGGGGGCCGCGTTCCTCACGAAAGCCGCAGCAGAATCCGGCGCCAAGAAAACTGAGTCCGGCGCGATCCTCACGACCATCAAGGAAGGGACAGGCCCAACCCCGAAAGTCACGGACACGGTGAAGGTCCACTATCATGGAACTCTGACTGACGGAACAGTGTTCGATAGTTCCGTCAAGCGGGGCGAGCCGGCCACGTTCGGACTCAATCAAGTGATCAAGTGCTGGACGGAAGGAGTGCAGCAGATGAAGGTCGGCAGCAAGAGCAAGTTGGTCTGCCCGTCCGCTATCGCCTATGGCGACAAAGGCGCGCCCCCCACTATCAAGCCCGGCGCGACGTTAGTGTTTGAGGTCGAGCTCCTCGAGATCGTCGCTACTGCGAAGTAAGTCCTCACTGTCGTTCTCTATGGGGTCGCGCGGGAACATGTCCCGCTCGACCTCGATTAGCCGCCCATTCGACTTCGACGAAAAGCTTGGCCGTGAGCGCCATGCGGGGAACGCTCCTGTGAGATGTACCCCGAGCGACAAATTTGTCTTGATCCCCATGCGCAACATCGCATAACGTACCGAGCTTCAAGCCTTACGAGATCAGACTCGTCGCAGTCACACACAAAGAAAGGACAGCTCATGCGCTTCATTTTCTCCTGTTTGGCGACCCTGCTCTGCCTTGGAACCGCTACGGCATTCGCGGCAGCTCCAGAGCCCACCACCGATGAACAAAAAGCCCTCTATGCCTTGGGATTAGCCATCAACCAATCGCTCAGCAACTTCAGCTTGAGCGAGACTGAGTTTGAAATCGTGAAGTCCGGCATCACCGATGGATTCTTGAAACGGCCCCTCAAGGTGGACCTCCAAGCATTTGGCCTGAAGATTTCAGAACTACAACAGGCCCGCGCCTTGGTCATCGCAGAAGCGGAGAAGAAAGCGGGAGCCGCGTTCCTCGCGAAAGCTGCGGCAGAATCCGGCGCCAAGAAAACCGAGTCCGGCGCGATCCTCAAGACCATCAAGGAAGGGAGCGGCGCCATTCCGAAAGTCACGGATATGGTGAAGGTGCACTATCAAGGAACCTTGATCGACGGGACAGTGTTCGATAATTCCACCAAATTGGGCGAGCCGGCTATGATGAGAGTGAATGAAATGAGCAAGTGTTGGGTGGAAGGGATGCAGCAGATAAAGGTCGGCAGCAAGAGCAAGCTGGTCTGCCCGTCGAGTCTCGCCTATCGCGACAAGGGCCTGCCCCCCCTGATCAAGCCCGGCGCAACATTAGTGTTCGAAATCGAACTTCTTGAGATCATCGCGACCAAGTAACTCCGCGTGATACGTCCGCATGAGATCGAGCGGGAAAGTATCCCGCTCGACGTCGCGGCTTTCAACGCATACATCGAACGAATCTACAGATGATCCCTCCAAGCTTGCTCGTTATCTCTTTAGGGATGGGGGCTGATTGAGCTTCTACTGCGCGCGACTTTCTCACCCGCCCACCCACTGGCACGCCGAGCCGTCGCATTAGCCCGAACGAGGGCCTTCCAATCCTCTTCATCTCTCTCTAAGGGAGCGGCCAAGGCTGCCCTCAACTGCGCGCATCGAACGAGCACATTCTGATCGTGCGCGTTCCGCGAGCAGGAGGACGACCAGGCTACCCTCGCCTCCCCTCTTGCAGTTTCTCCCCTCCAACCCGTACACTGATACCCTCGCGATCCAGCCTGGCCTGAACAGTCCTGCCCGATCGTTTATCAGCATATCAATCATTGAGTCATTCGTTCGGTAGCGCTATGCCACCTACAATTCTCTTGAGCTGCGAGTCCATCAGCAAAAGCTACGGCGTGAAACCGCTATTTGCCGATTTGTCGATTGGGTTGGCAGAGGGCGATCATGTCGGACTGGTCGGGCCTAACGGCTCCGGCAAATCGACCTTGCTGAAAATCATGGCAGGGCTCGAAGAGCCGGACGAGGGCACCAGATCGATGCGCCGGCAACTCCGCATCGGTTACGTGCCGCAAGACCCGTCATTTGACGGAACGCATACGATCGAAGAAGTCCTCGCACAGGTCCTGATCGACGAAGGTCATGACCCCCACGACCATAGCAGTCGCACGGCCGCGGCGCTCAGCTTGGGAGAGTTTCCCGCAACCGATCAATCCACGGCCACGCTCTCCGGGGGATGGAAGAAACGCCTGGCCATCGTCCGGTCGCTGATGCTGGAGCCGGATGTCCTGCTGATGGACGAACCCACCAACCATTTGGACGTCGAAGGCATCCTGTGGCTGGAGCGATTGTTACGGGCTGAAGCTCGCGCCTTTCTCGTCGTAAGCCACGATCGGCGCTTTCTGGAAGCCGTGACGTCGCGGATGATCGAGCTCAATCGCAGCTATCCCACCGGGGTATTCGAAGCCAAAGGAAACTACAGCGATTTCCTGGAACAGCGGGATGCCGCGCTGCATGCGCAAGCCAACTATGAAGCGTCATTGGCCAATCGCGTCCGCCGCGAAGTGGAGTGGCTCCGGCGCGGCCCCAAAGCCCGCACGACGAAAGCCAAATCCAGGATCGATTCAGCCGGCCGCTTGATCGAGGAACTGAACAGCGCCGATGCCCGGAAAGATCAAGGCACAGCTGGCATCAATTTCACCTCATCGGGACGCAGGTCGAAACAGTTAGTCGAGGCCACCCAACTCTGCAAATCGCTCGGCGGGCGGCCGATCGTGAAGAATCTCGACCTCCTGCTCGGACCGGGACAGCGGCTTGGATTACTGGGTCCGAATGGAAGCGGCAAGAGCACACTTCTAAAATTGGTGGCGGGCACACTCCAGCCAGATGCGGGCACCATCGCCCGTGCAGACAAGCTGCGAGTGGTCACGTTCGAACAGCACCGTGAATCCCTGGACCAATCATCCTCGCTCCGTCGATCCCTCGCCCCGCACGGCGATTCGGTCGTCTATCAAGACCGTTCAGTACATCTCGTGTCCTGGGCAAAACGATTTCTCTTCCGGCCTGAGCAGTTGGATCTCCCGGTCTCCCGCCTCTCCGGAGGCGAACAGGCGCGGCTTCTTATCGCACGGCTCATGTTGCAACCAGCCGACCTTTTGATCCTGGATGAGCCGACGAACGACTTGGACATTCCGACGCTCGATGTGCTGGAAGACAGTCTTCTGGAATTCCCCGGCGCGTTGATGCTGGTGACGCACGACCGATGGCTCTTAGACCGCGTGTCTACTATGTTGCTTGCGCTGGACGGCACAGGCCAGACCGAATGGTTCGCCGACTATGCGCAATGGGAGTCCGCACAAGAACGAAAGACTGCGGAACAGGCTCGCGCCTCGACGTCGCGCCCCTCCAAGGCATCCAGGTCTGAATTGGAATCGACTCCGAAGGCAAAGCGAACAGGCCTATCCTATCGTGAGCAAAAGGAGTGGGCAAAGATGGAGCAGCGAATCCTGCAGGCTGAGGAGACCATCGCCTCCTGTCAAGCCGCAGTGGAAGATCCTGCCATCGCCTCCAACGCGGCAGCGCTACAAGAACGATCCGAGGCGCTAGACACAGCCCGCACGGCTGCAGAGCGGCTCTATAACCGTTGGACCGAACTCGAGGGGAAACAGACACAACAGGCCGGCCAGCCTTAGCAGCTCTGGTTTGTCCGGTTTATTTGGTTTGGTTGGTTGAACGAGACTCACTAGAGCACTGGCCAGTTCTCACGATTCACGGATATCGAGAAAAACACCTCATTTCTCACAGCGATTGCAAACCGATGACGTAATCTTGGCACTGAGATTTTCTTCCAGATAATCCTCGATCCGTTGCCAAATCCCGCCAGTCGTCCGGACTCGTTTACATTTGGCGCAAAGGCAGAGTGTACCTCGAAGGGTTTTCAGTTCGTCCACCGTCCGAGTCAATTCTTTGGTCTTCGCCTCAAGCTCATGCGCGTGCTCTTCCTGATTTTCGTATTCTTCCCTCATCGTCATCGCCATCGAGACACGCGCCACAAGTTCCATAGGGATCACCGGTTTACGAATATAATCCGTCGCGCCGGCCGTGTAGGCATCCAGGATATCGGGCGGCTCTGTCTTTGCCGTCACGAGGATCACCGGCAGATGCTTGAACCGCTCCTCTGACCTGATACGACGGCAGGCCTCCAGCCCATCCATGCCAGGCATCAGGAAATCCATCAGCACGATTTCAATTCGTTCGGATGGATGGGGGTCAGCACCGATACCTAACCGTTTCAATGCCTCATCGGCCGACTCCGTAAACAGCAAAGAACGATACCCAGCTGTCTTCAGGATCAGCGCGAGCAATTCACGTTGCTCTTCGGAATCGTCGACAATCAGAATGCTCATGGTTGCATCTCCTTGTCGCACTCATTGCGAGAGGAATATGTGAACAAGAGAAATATAACCTCAAAGATGGAGTGAACCTACGTATTTTGATAAATTCGCAGACCGGAGGGGCTGGAGAAAGCGGTGTCCCTATGTCCTTGTAGACCACTGAAAAATCTGTACAATGCACCCATGCGTCCATCAGCCTCGCTCTTTACCTTGCCGATCCTCACCTCCACCCTGCTAGTCTCCGGCTGTGAGACGACCGATAAAGCCCTAACAACGGATGGGCGAGTCGCTAGGGGACAGACCGGTCAGGCCATCATTGATCTCGCTGCGGGAAAAGATCCAGCACAGATTGCCAAGAGGCGTCTCGACCAATATGCGCGCGACCCCGACGCGCTGCTCAGAGATCTGCGCGAGGCCAAGAAAGACTTTGAGGCTATCCTCGCCGTCCTAGGGGTGAATGTCGGAAAGACCTGGGGGAAAAAGGAAGTCCAACTGCCCGAAGCAAAAAATATGTGACGTACACGCAAAACTACAAGTGCCGGGCGATCGTCGACTTCGATTCAGGCGAGATCCTGGTCGAGACGCTGGACGATCAAGACCCTCAACGCAGTCTCAAAAATGCTGTCGTCACAACGCTCCTGACCCCGGAGGATCCACGAGCAGTCGATTTATTTTCCGACAAAGAAATCGTCCTCACCGGAGACAAAGACCCTTACCTCTTCGGCCTCGTCCTGGATCAGCAGAATAAAGCTGTCCGCACGCCTGCGGAAGCCGAGCCGTTTGCCGCCTATCTCCTTGAAAAAAAGTACGCCACGCGGGTGGTCTATCAAGATGGAACCAAGAAGACCGTTCACTATGTCACGATAGCGATGGTGTCCAATCTCCCGATGAAGCAGGCAGAGAAATATCGAACGCTGGTTCACCAGTTTGCAGAACAATATCGCATTAGCCCCAGCCTGGTCTTCGCGGTCATCCGCACAGAGAGCAACTTCAACCCCTATGCCGTCAGTTCGGCCCCCGCCTATGGACTCATGCAACTGGTTCCCACCAGCGGGGGGCGTGAGGCCTACCGAAAAGCCAAAGGCCAAGACGTGGCCCCTTCACGAGATTACCTATTCGATCCGGCTAACAACGTCGAGTTGGGAACCGCCTATTTGAATGTGTTGATATTTAATCAGCTGGAAGCCGTGGACCACAATGTGTCACGCGAGTACTGTGTGATTGCAGCCTACAATACCGGCCCGAGCAACGTCTTCCGCACCTTTTCGCGTGACCGTACCACTGCGGCCAACCAGATCAATAGTCTCCAGCCGGCCGGCGTCTATGACCAGTTGCGCAAAAAACTGCCGTATGAAGAGACCCGCAATTACTTGGAAAAAGTGACCGGCTACCGCAAATCCTTCATCGGTTCGTCGGAGAGATCCGACCAATGAGGCTCCCCGCAGGGTCGCCCCGCGAGACAGGCGAGCCTGGCGGGAAAGGCGGGAAACGATGAATCAAGGCTTGCGCGTCATGTGCTTAAGAAGCTGACGGACTTTTCAGCATCCCGGCAGGTCTCGGCAGGAATTAGCCTGCTGGTCCCGCAGGTCGTAGTCGGCCACTCCGCTTCGCCGATCGAGTGCAATCACACAACAGGCCTCCAGCATGCCACGCAATTGACGCCGACCCCGCTGAACACGCGACTTCATCCCCGAGACCGACAGACCAAGTCGCGCCGCCGCCTCATGCTGAGCCAGGCCCTCAAGATCGACTAAGGTGATCGCTTGCCGATAGTCCTCGGACAACCGCTCGATCATGGGGCGGAGGCAGCCGGCCAACTCCGTGCGGAGTTGACCGGAGCCCTCAGGCGACTCCACAGGCAGATAGGCAGGATACAAACTCTCAAGATCGCTCGCAAGACCGACCGGCCGCTCAAGCTGCCGGTCCCGCGCACGGTAATAATCGATAATCGCATGCCGCGCAATCTGATAGACCCACGACACCAGCCGACTTTCCTTCTTGAGCCCACCAAGCCCTCGCTGCATCCGCACGAAGACCTCCTTCCACAGATCCTCCACTGAGGCCTCATCGGCCACACGTTTCGCAATGAAGGCTCGAAGACCGCTTTGGACCTCGCTCCAGATATTCTGACTGTCTGGCATCATGCTCATCTCGCCCTGATGTCTGCCCATACGGTAGCTCCCTTTATGAGGCAGCGCAAGCAGCTGGCTCGGACGCACCGCTGCTCTTCGGCACACAACAACCACTATTCTTCAGCGTTCCTGTGACAGCCAACTGCTCATGGACCATAAAGACCTCCCACGGATTGCCATCCGGGTCGGTAAACCAGAGCTTGTCCTGCCTCGCAAAGCAACAGGCTACACCCTCTTCGACCTTTTCGAGGATGCCCTGTTCTTGCAACCGCTGTTTCCACCCCGCGATATCATCGACCGATTCGACTTCGATGCCGAGATGGTTCACCCTGCTGACATTTTCTGTGGATGACACCAGCGAGAAGTCCAGCATCGGCGCCGTCAGATCGAACTTGGCATAGTCCGTCGTCTGCTTCTGCGGCGCCACACCAAAGACCTTCTGATAGAACTCGACGGAAACCGGCACGTTACGAACATCGAGAGAAAGATGGGGTCTCATGGGGTTCTCCTTTCGAATGAATGGGAAAGCACCATGCCTCCCCTCATCTCTATAGACGGAGAATGCCCGAAAAGGACGCAAGTCGTGCCGCATGAAGCGCGAGAACCGGCTGGTTTCTCTAATTTATTTGGCCTGTTTGGTTGAACGAGACTAACCAGACGAACCAGAGAACCTGCGGCCCGCACGATCACCATGGCCTGCTCGACAGAGGGAGAGTGGAATCTCGCTAAGAGGCGTTAGTGCGATCGACTTCCGCCGACACTTGCGCAGTCTTTGCGGCAGACGTATGCACATGCTCAGGTCGGAATCCGAGTCCGATCATCCGGGCGGGAATCCGGCGGAGGAATGGAAACCGGGCCAGCAGCCGGATTGGGAAGGGCGGCGAGAATTTGTCCGAACCGCTGAGGACGCGCTTGATGACTCGATTCTGAATCATGAGCTGCACTCGTTGTGTCATGCGGGTCGGCCACTCACGCCGCTGCTGGACCTTGCGCAAATCTTCGGTCGTAACCCGACCGTCGCCCAGCGGAGCGGCCAAGAGATTCGCCGTCGCGACCGCATCCTGGACAGCCAGGTTGATCCCGACACCACCGACCGGCGACATGGCATGCGCCGCATCGCCGATGCAGAGGAGCCCAGGACGATACCACCGGCGCAAGCGGTCGACCTGAACCGTCAATAACTTGATCGGCTCCCAGTCGTGGAGTTCGCCGACACGATCGGCCATGAACCGCGCGAGCTGTGCAACAGCACCACGAAATGCCGGTAGCCCTCGCTCTTGTAGTTGATCTCGCGATCCCTTTGGGATCACGAAGCCGCACTGCCAATAGTCGCCCCTGTTCAGCATGATAAAGATACGACCCGCGTCGAAGCGGCCTACGGGATCTCCTGGGTCGTTCGCCCGCCTGGACAGACGGAACCAGAGGACGTCCATCGGTACGCCGAATTCTTCGATCGAGAGGCCAGCCTTCGCACGAACGATCGAGTGTCGCCCATCAGCTCCCACGACAAGGTCGGCACGTACCTCAAGCGGACCATCCGAGGTGTTCGCCCGGAGCCCTACCACAGAACCTTCCTCCTCGATAAGCCCCGTCACGTCCGCTTGTCTCCGCAACTGAAATGTCGAATACCGCGCTGCCTCTTCAGCCAGAAAGTTCAAAAAGTCCCATTGCGGCATGAAGGCGACAAAGCGACAATGCGTCGAGAGAGACGAGAAATCCGCGACCGTCAAGGCCAGGTCGCCGAACTGAGCATTGATCCGCGACACTTTCTGGTGGGGCAAGGTAAGAAGACGCTCCAACACGCCCAGCTCGTGTATGACTTCCAGCGTCGATGGGTGGATGGTGTCGCCCCGGAAATCACGGAGAAAGTCGGCGTGTTTCTCCAACACGACAACGTCGACGCCTGCGCGCGCCAAGAGCAGGCCCAACATCATCCCGGCAGGACCGCCTCCCGCAATGCAGCAACGCACCGACATCGTCTTCATCATCAGGCAGCCTCTCCCTGCTGACAGGAAACAAGGACTGCTACCATGCGCCAATCGCTAACCCACATTATTCATGACGGTTCGTCGCGAAATCGCGCAGTCGCGTTGCGAGACGGGCATGCGGAGCCGCGAAGCCCCGAGGCGTACTTGAACAGTACGTCGAGGGAGCGAGCGGCGAGCCTGCCCGCCGAAGGCTCGTCGCAGCAGCGAATCCGCGATTGCAGCAGAAGCGCTCATGAATAATGCGGGCTAACGCCGAGCACGTATGAAGCAGTCGGTCGTGTGGTCGTTCACCAGCCCAATCGCCTGCATGTAGGCATAGACGATCGTACTGCCAACGAAGCGAAAGCCCCGCTTCTTGAGATCCTTCGACAGCGCCTCGCTCTCGAGGCTCGTGGCAGGAACCTGGGACATGCGAGCCCAGCGATTCACTTTCTGTGTTCCACCGACGAACGACCACACATAGCGGTTGAATGAACCAAACTCCTCCTGCACCGTCAGAAACGCCTGCGCGTTGGTCACCGCGGAGTCGATTTTGAGCCGGTTGCGAATGATGCCGGGATTCTTCAGCAGCACGGCTTGCTTCTTCGCCGTGAATCGCGCCACCTTCTTCAGATCGAACTCCGCAAACGCTCGCCGATAGCCCTCCCGGCGCAACAAAATCGTTTCCCACGTCAGACCCGCCTGGGCGCCCTCCAACAACAACATTTCGAAATGTTTCCGATCATCGTGAATCGGCGCACCCCACTCTTGGTCATGATAGGCGATGAAATGCGGCTTGCCACCGACCCATCCGCAGCGGGTCTTGCCGTCGAAGATTGGTTGGAGTTGCTTGGTCATCATCTGGCTCCGTGTAGTCGATACCAA
>JBDSDL010000233.1:0-13370 GCA_039920585.1 Nitrospiraceae bacterium
CGCACAAATCCAACCGGCGGCGTTCATCAGGATCAGCGGTTTGAACACTTCTCGCGGATGGACGATGGCCAACGTCAGGGAGCCGATCGAGACGATATTGATCCCGATGATGTGGTTCTTCGCATCCAGTCCGCAGACCAGGAATTGTTCGCGGTCCAGTCCCGCAAAGCACGGTCTCAGGACGGCCGCAGCGGCGACCGAGGTCAGAAGTGGAGAAGCAGTCGCCGTGGCTCGGCCTTCCCGCACCAGCGTGACCCGGTATCGAGGCACCGCGTATTCATTCCTCGGCTTCGGCTGCCGAATAAGCTTCAAGCTGCCCTGTGAACCGTGAATGGCCATGTCCGCCTCCTTCTTCATCAAGATGTTTAGCCCCACCCTTCACCACACAGGGGGTGGGGCGTCGAAGAAGAAGGCGGGATGGCGCTCTCGCGGGGGGCAGGCCTGAACGGAAGGGGCCCTACGGGACGGTACCCGGAAGGCCTGGCCGCTGCTCTTCAGCGCCAGCTCGCACCCGCTGCGATTTCATTCCGATTCCGACGCCGGCACCATGCGGGCGCCTCGTGGGGGGAGGGGGGTGTCGTGAGACTCCCCCGGTTGGTGTCTCTATGCTGCTGACGATCAAAGACCTGGCTGAACAGCTGCGAATTAAGCCTGCGACACTGTATTCCTGGGCAGCGCACGGCAAGATTCCCTGCCGGAAGATTCATGGATTAGTACGGTTCGATGCAATTGAAATTGACCGCTGGCTGTCTTCCTTCTCTCCGCCACAGTCCGGACCTCTCCAGATAGGGAAACGAAGGACGGACCACTTCGACCTCGATAGAATGATTGCGAGCGCAAAACGCGAGGTCTATACTCCCGCCTGCGAGAAACCAGACGAAGTCAGGGCCAAACAAGGAGGTTAATCATGGCTCTGTTTCGGCGAGGCCGCGTCTGGTGGATGGGCTTTTCCTATCACGGCAAGCAAGTCAGGAGATCCACGGAAATCACAGATAAGAAGCTCGCGGAGAAGATTTATCACAAGGTGATGGTCCAAATTGCTGAAGGCAAGTGGTATCCGCCTGAAGCTGGGGCCGATAAAACGGTGAGAGAACTTTTGGAACGGTATCTCACAGACTATTCGGCTCCGAATAAAGCACCGACGACGCACCACAGTGATAAGTCTCGTGCGCAGCATCTCATTCGCGCTTTCGGGGATCTGACATTGAGGGAGATGCGACCTTCTCTTCTAGCAGCGCATAAGTCGAAGCGACGGACTGACGGAGCAGCGGCCAAGACCATCAATAATGAACTCACACTCTTGAGCCATGCCTTTCAGCTCGCGGTGAAGGAATGGGAATGGGTGGCGGAGAATCCGGTGCAAAAGGTATCCAAGGAAAAGGTGCGCAATCTGATTGAGCGATGGCTGACAGCAGAAGAAGAAGGGCGTCTCTTAGCGGCCTCTCCCGGATGGCTGCAAGAGATCATTGTCTTCGCAGCAAACACGGGACTTCGGCAGAGTGAGATCCTGAACCTCCAATGGTGCAATGTGGACATGTTCCGGAGGACCATCACTCTGTTGGAACAAAAGAACGGAGGCAGAGACACGCTTCCAGTGAATGTGAAGACGCTCAACGTGCTAAAAGCCAGGGCGAAAGTCCGATCGCTCAAAACGGATTATGTCTTCTACAACGGGGCCGGAAACCGGATTGATGCGCGGGACCTCCTGCGTGTCTTTTATCCAGTCATGAGAAAAGCAGACGTGAGACGCTTTCGGTTTCATGATCTGCGCCATACCTTTGCCACTCGACTCGTGCAAGCCGGCGCGGACATCTACACCGTGCAAAAGCTCGGACGATGGAAAACGATCTCGATGGTGATGCGGTATGCACATCATCATCCAGAAAGCTTACGCGCTGGCATCGAGATCTTGGATCGTGCTCCGGTAGGCGTTAGCACAGTTTTAGCACAGTCGGCTAATTATGCTGTGGTCGGGGCCGGGAGCGAATCCGCTATAAGCTGTTGAGAGGAAAGAGAGAAGGTTGGTTGCGGGGGAAGGATTTGAACCTTCGACCTTTGGGTTATGAGCCCAACGAGCTACCGGGCTGCTCCACCCCGCAAGCGGATGCTAACAAAGGGCTGAGCGGCAAGTCAAGTCAACGTCCACACAGCAGAGTTGCTTTCACTCACCTGCAATGCTAAAGCGATACCATGCGACTCGTATTCATGGGCACGCCTGATTTTGCGGCAGCTTCGCTTCATGCCTTGTTGAGGTCGGACGATTCCGTTGTCGGCATTGTCACCCAACCTGATCGACCGAAAGGACGCGGACAAATCTTTACGCCGTCACCGGTGAAACTTCTGGCCCAGCGAGAGCAGATTCCTCTGCTGCAACCGTTCAAGATGAAAGATCCGGAATTTCTCCAGGCTCTGACCCGGTGGAAACCGGATCTGATTGCAGTCGCGGCGTTCGGGCGCATCTTGCCTCCGGCGGTCCTTTCACTTCCTCCCAGCGGTTGTATCAATGTGCATGGTTCCCTGCTTCCCAAATATCGTGGCGCTGGTCCAATCCAGTGGGCCATCATCAACGGCGAGACGGAAACAGGGATTACGACCATGTTGATGGATGAGGGGATGGATACAGGCGCCATGTTGCTCCAAGAGGCCATCCCTATTGCCACTGACGATACCGCGGGCACCATCTCGCCACGTTTGGCTGAACTCGGAGGCAGACTGTTAGTCGAGACGATTACTCGACTCAAGGCCAGTACTCTCGTACCGCAGCCTCAAGATTCTTCGCGGGCGACCTTGGCGCCGTTGCTGAAGAAGGAAGATGGTGCGATCGATTGGGCCTTGCCGGCCACCGTCCTGGCCAATCGAGTCCGCGGACTCTCTCCATGGCCGGGGGCCTATACAGCCTTGACCGGAGGAGATCGTTGGACGATTTGGCGAGCCCTGGCACTTCCAGGCCCCGTGATAAAGCCTCCGGGAATAGTCGTCGCTGTCACCACCGAGGCAATTCATGTTGCAACCGGGAAGGGAGTCCTTGCCGTGATGGAACTACAGCCGGCTAATAGCCGCCGCATGGCCGTCTCTCAATACTTGGCCGGCCATCCCACCACTGTTGGAATGCAGCTAGGGGGAACGGCTCTCTTCTAAAGGTCTCTCTCGTCTGTCTGGTCCTTCTGGTTAATCTCATGCAACCAAACAAACCAGACAGACCGAACAGGCCAGATAGGCCAGGTTTGTCTTCTATGGCTTCTGGCTCTCGATCTTTATTCACCACACAAACCTCACCATCGGCGCGTGCGATCGCCCTCTCCTTGCTAGTGGAGTCCGTCAAGAGCGAGGAACGGGTTGATGTCTTATTAGAGCGCGCCCTCGCGCAATGTTCGTTCGACAGCAGGGAACGGGCCCTCACGGTGGAACTGATCTATGGTGTCTTGCGGCATCTTGCGACCATCGATTGGCGGCTCGAACCGGTTCTGGACAAGCCTCTGCTTCGACTTCCCGTCGCTGTACAAATGGCGCTCAGACTTGGCGCCTACCAACTCTTGTTTCTCGATCGCATTCCACAGTCTGCCGCAGTCAATGAATCGGTCAATCTAGCCAAGGCCTTTGCCGGCACGTTAGGCAGGGACTGGAGCGGGTTCGTCAATGCGGTGTTGCGCGCTCTCTTGCGCCATCCACCTGCGCCCTGGCCCAGCATGGATCATGATGCCGCACAGGCTCTTACCGTGCGGTACTCTGTTCCAGGCTGGCTTAGCCGTCGATGGGTGGAACGCCTGGGCGTCGCCTCTGCGGAAGCGGCCTGCGAGGGGGTGAGCGCCATACCACCGTTGACGCTTCGGGTGAATCATCTGAGCACGACCAGGGCAGCACTCCTCGATAAATTTGCACAGATGAATATTGCGTCCAAGCCGACCAGCGTGAGTCCATTCGGCATTGTGCTTGAAGAAGGAGGCCCTGTGCCCTCGCTCCCCGGGTTTCACGAAGGCGCGTTCTATGTGGAAGATGAAGCGGCCCAATTGATTCCCCCCCTGCTCGATCCTCAGCCCGGTGACATCGTGCTCGATGCCTGTGCGGCGCCGGGAGGGAAATCGACTCATGTGGCCGATCTGATGCATAACAAGGGAACGATCTACGCCGTCGATCGGAAAGGCGTCCGCCTGGATCGAGTGCGAGACAATTGTCATCGGCTCGGGGTCCAGATTGTCGTGCCGATCGTTGGCGACATTCGACAGCCCCGTGAGTGGGTTTCCATGATTGAGACTGCAGGGCATCCCTCCATGAAGAAGTCCAGAATGGTCGAACCATCTGTTGATCGGATTTTGGTGGATGCGCCATGCAGTGGGCTCGGTGTGTTACGGCGGCATCCTGAAGCGAAGTGGCGGAAAGATGAGCGAGCGCTCCCTCGACATCAGGCGCTCCAGTGTCAGATCCTTGAAGCGGTTGCCCCATGCTTGCGGCCCGGCGGGGTGCTAGTCTATAGTACGTGCTCGACGGAACCGGAAGAAAACGAAGACGTGATCGAGCGATTCTGTCATGCCCATGCGGAGTTCCAGCGTGAGTCCGTCGTCCCCTGGCTCCCGCTTGCGGCACAGAGATTCGTCACTGAACAAGGCGCCCTCTCGACAGTGGGCAACCGGTTCTCGATGGATGCATTTTACGCCGCACGACTGAGAAAGGTGTTGTGATGGCACGCCACATTTATATTGCGCCCTCGATTTTAGCTGCAGACTTTGCCAGACTGGCCGAGGAAGTGGCAGCCGTAGAACGAGCAGGGGCCGACTTCCTCCATATCGATGTCATGGACGGGCATTTCGTCCCTAATTTGACCATCGGTCCGCCGATCGTGGCGGCTCTCAGAAAAGTCACCAAGTTGCCGCTCGACGTCCATCTCATGATCACCAACGCCGACACATTTATCACGGAGTTCGCCGAAGCTGGAGCGGACTATCTCACGGTTCATGTGGAAGCCTGTCCACATCTTCATCGCACGGTGCAATCGATCAAGGAACATGGCGTCAAGGCCGGGGTGACCCTGAATCCGGCCACCTCGCTCAGTACGATCGAGGAAATCCTCCCAGACGTCGATTTAGTCCTCATCATGTCGGTCAATCCTGGCTTCGGTGGTCAAACGTTTATCACGTCCTGTCTGCAAAAGACTGCCTCGGCTCGTGCCATGATTGATCGGATCGGAAGCCGCGCGTTGCTCGAAGTGGACGGCGGCGTCAAGATCGACAATGTGGCTCAGGTGCTGGCTGCAGGAGCTGATGTATTGGTGGCCGGGTCGGCCATTTTCTCTAGTCGAGACTATGCCTCGACGATCGCTGCGATGCGTGCAGCCGGCCACTCTTCTTCCACGACGCCGCAGCGCGTCTCCGCTCACCGATAGGCCTCGCGGGTGAACATATCGTCCCTCATCGACAGTCTCCATCCTCTCGAAGTCAAAGTCCTATCGACCTTTGCGGCAAATCCCTCCGCGATTCTCCAGACGGAACAGCTCGTGCAGTCCACCGGGTTAGAGCCCTCGCAGCTCAGTATGGCCGTCGAATGGTTGCTCGCTAAGTCGTTGCTCGCGGTCGATACGGAAACCGTGACGCCGATTGTTTCGCTCACCAAAATCGGCGAACTCTACTTTGAAAAATACTCACCGATCGAACGGGTACTGTCTGCCGCTCGAGATGCGGCCAAAACCGGCAAACGCCTGACCATTCAAGACGTTCAATCCCGTGAGGGACTCGAACCGGCGGAAGTGAGCGGCGCGATCGGACGGCTCAAGAAAGAAGGCGCACTCCTCATCATTCAAGGCGGCTGTATCGAATCGACCGGCCGGCCGAGCCAGACGGCGGAAGCGATACGAGGATTGCTGCAACAGCTTCATGGGTTGCCTCGTGGGCTGCAGGCGTTTCCCGAGGCACAACGGCAAGTCATTCAGGATCATGCCGTCAAACGCGGGAATGCACGGGAACCTTTCCGCATCGATGATCGGGTGGCCAGAGCGCTCAAGCTTTCCGTAACCGGCATCGAGACCGCCCAGCAACTCTCTCGGCAAGGGACTGCGGAAGAGGTTTCCCAGTTGACGCCCGAACTGCTGAAAGACGGGAGCTGGCGGGCGAAGCGCTTCCGTAAGTACACGATCAGTCTTCGCGCACCACGGATCGCGCCGGGCAAGCGGCATCCCTATCGCGAGTTTCTCGATACGGTGAAGACAAAACTCGTGAGCATGGGATTCCAGGAAATGCGTGGCTCACTTGTGGAGACCGAATTCTGGAACATGGATGCCCTTTTCATGCCGCAGTTCCATCCAGCGCGCGATATCCATGATGTCTACTTTGTCAAGGAACCGACCCATGCTTCGTCAATTGAAGAACCATTCTTGTCCCGAGTTGCGCAAGCGCACCAAAACGGCGGTGCAACTGGCTCAACCGGTTGGGACTATCCCTTCGATGCGGAGCGCGCGCGCCGGCTAGTTTTGCGGAGCCAGGGAACAGCCGTCTCGGCCCATACATTGGCGGCACAACCTGCCGTGCCGGGAAAGTATTTTTCCATCGCCCGTTGTTTCCGCTACGATCAAGTCGATGCGACGCACGCAACCGATTTCTTCCAGGTGGAGGGGATCGTCCTCGGCGAAGACATCAACTTTCGCACCTTGCTCGGCCTGCTCAATCTCTTTGCCCGTGAAGTGGCGCAAGCCAAGGAAGTCAAATTTCTCCCAGCCTACTTTCCTTTTACCGAACCGTCTGTCGAGCTGCATGTGCGCCATCCGAAGCTTGGATGGATGGAGCTTGGTGGGGCCGGATTGTTCCGGCAGGAAGTCACCCTTCCCCTGGGCGTGACCGTTCCGGTGATCGCATGGGGATTGGGGCTCGATCGCATGGCGATGGTGGCCCTCGGCATTCACGATATTCGTGAGTTGTTCACCGACAATCTTGATCTGATTCGCTCCACGAGAGGAGCCTACTAAGTTTCACATGCCCACGATTACTATTTTCAAGCAGGATCTCGAAGGGTTGCTTGTAGCGTCAGGAGAGGCTCCCCAACCGATCACCATAGAGCAACTCGAAGAGTCGTTGATGCTCGTAAAGGGTGAACTGAAGGGACAGAATTCCGACACGGGCGAACTTCGCATTGAACTGCAAGATAGTAATCGTCCCGATCTCTGGTGTTGCGAAGGAATCGCCAGACAGATTCGAGTGAAGAGGCGGGGCGCTCTCGCGAAGTACGATTTTCTCACGACCAAATCAAAGTCGCCCAAGCAACTGAACGTGACTCCCGGCCTGGAGAAGGTCAGACCCTACGTGGCGGCCTGCACGGCAACTGGCTACCTCGTCACCCAGGAAGGCCTCGCGCAGCTGATCCAGACGCAGGAGAAACTCGCCGAGATGTTCGGCCGTAAACGCCGGACCGTGTCGATCGGACTCTATCGGCTCGCAGCGATCGAGTTTCCGGTTACCTATGATTTGGTAAAACCGGACGAAGCATCATTCACGCCGCTGGGCATGGATACGGTGATGACGCTTGGAGAGATGCTGCTCATCCATCCCAAGGGTGTGGAGTTCGGCGGGATTCTCGCAGGACACGATCGTCTACCCTTCCTATGCGATGCAAAGCGTCAGGCTCTCTCCTTCCCTCCGATTATCAATAGCCGTGAAGCCGGAGAAGTGAGGGTGGGAGACGATGCTCTCTTCGTCGAGGTGACCGGCACCGATCTCTCAATGGTCATCTTAACCCTCAACATTCTTGCCGCCAATCTTGCGGATCGTGGCGCAGTGATTGATCCGATCGAAGTACGGTATCCCTATAAGACAGCCCTCGGCATGGCGATTATGACTCCGCAAGATCTGGGGAAGTCACGGAAGCTTCCCGTCAGCACGATCGAACAGGCCCTTGGGCAGGCGCTCGGCGCCCACGACGTAGCGAAGGCCCTCACGGCCTACGGCTATGAGGTGATGACGAAAAGTAAAAGTGTGACGGTGACACTTCCCTTCTATCGACAAGACCTCATGCACGCGATGGACGTGGTCGAAGATGTTGCGATCAGCCGTGGGTACGGAGACTTTACGCCGGTGATGCCCTCGCAATTTACGGTCGGGGGACTGTCGCGCGTCGAAGAGGTCTCCGACCGTGCAAGAACCCTCATGGTCGGCCTGGGTTTCCAGGAAATCATTTCCAATATTCTCGGTTCGCCCAAGGATCTCCGCGATGCGATGCGCCTAGAAGGAACTGAGTGGGGGCAACTTGTCGAGGTGGACAATGTGATGTCTCAGAACTTTTCCGCACTTCGCCAATGGATGCTTCCATCGTTGCTTCGCGTAGAAACTGCATCAAATCGGGCCTTTTATCCCCATCGGATATTTGAGGCCGGCGAAGTGGCACGTCGCGATCCCACGCAGCCCCTAGGGTCACGCACCGTGACAGTGCTTGGCGGGATGATCGCCCATGCCGATGCGCATTTCTCCGAGGCCCACTCCTGCCTGGACACGCTGTTCTATTACGTGAACCAAGCCTATAGCCTGGAGCCGATCCAGCATCCTTCGTTTCTCGCTGGACGCGTGGGCGGTATTGTGTCTGAGGGAAAACAGATCGGTGTGATTGGAGAACTGCACCCCGAAGTGCTTGAACGCTGGCAGATTAGTGTTCCGGCTGTTGCGTTTGAAATCGATCTGACGGAACTAGCCGAACGGTCTTGAGGCATACGCTCGTCGGCGCATTCCTCAAGACCTACGTCCTGTCCAAGCCAGTTTTACGAAGAACACTCTCGATAGGCGACTGCGCTTAGGCGGCAGCCGGAGCGAGGTGCTGCTTGGCGAGACCGACCAGCTGCTCAAATCCCGTGGCATCCTTGATGGCCATATCGGATAAGACCTTCCGGTCCAAGAGAATATTGGCCTTCTTCAGAGCGCTGATAAACCGGCCATAGGTCAGTCCATGTGCCCGAACTGCCGCATTGATGCGCGCAATCCACAACACGCGGAAATCCCGTTTCCGATTTTTCCGGCCGGTATAGGCGTAGGCCTGACCCTTATCAACCGATTCTGTTGCAGTGCGGAACAGCCGGCTCTTTCCTCCATACTGCCCCTTAGCCAGTTTCAGCCGCTTTTTCCGCCGATGTCTTGTTTTGGGACCACCTTTTGCGCGAGGCATGAACAATGCTCCTTTTGGTTAACGCGATTGGGACATTCTAATCTAACTGTAGGGCAATAAGCGATCCAGCGCCTGGGTCTTGGTCTTATCCACGAGAACCGTCCCACTTAATCGGCGCTTCCGATCCTGCGTCTTGCTGGTGAGGATATGGCGTTTCCCTGCCTTTCGCCTGACCAATTTTCCAGAGCCGGTGCGGGTAAACCGCTTTTTTGCGCCGCTATGGGTTTTCATTTTCCTATTCTTCATATCAGTGCTTCCTTAGGTTAATACCATTCTGGCCGACTATGTTACTTCGGCGCCACGATCATGATCAAGCTCCGTCCTTCCATGCGAGGGGCATACTCGATCGTACCTGTCTCTCCCAACTCTGCGATGACCGTATTCATGAGCGTTCGACCCATTTCCTGATTTGCCATCTCTCGACCGCGGTACGTCAAGAGGACTTTGGTCTTGTTACCATCGGCCAAAAAGCCTTTAATCTGTCGAATCTTGATCTCCAAGTCATGCTTATCTGTCCGAGGACGCAACTTAATTTCCTTCACCTGCGTCGACTTTTGATGGCGCCGGTTTTGATGGTCCTTCTTGCTCAGCTCAAACTTGTATTTCCCGTAGTCCATAATGCGGCACACGGGAGGCACCGACGTGGGCGCGACCTCGACAAGGTCGTAGCCATTTTCCTGTGCCTGCTTGAACGCATCCGCCGTGAGGAGAATGCCGAGCTGTTCACTTTCCGGACCGATCACCCGGACTTCGCGCACTCTGATTTCCCGGTTCACTCGTAGTTTGGGGACGATAAGACACCTCTTATTGAGTTAGTGAGTATTGCTTTCCTGCTGGCTTGAGGTCCGCGCGGAGCAGGTCCAGCGCCCCTGCGATGGTCATGCTGCCGAGGTTGGCTCCGCTCCGGCCCCGTATGGCCAGCGTCCCACTCTGCACTTCTCGGTCGCCAACCACAAACATAAATGGAACCTTCGCCTTCTCCGCTTCTCGAATTTTGAGCCCAATTTTTTCATTCCGAAGATCTGCCTCGGCGCGAAACCCTGCGGCTTTGAGTTGGGTCACGACCTCGGCAACGTAGGGCCGCTGGTTGTCCGTAATGGACATAACCATCGCCTGAACCGGAGCGAGCCAAGTCGGGAAGGCGCCGCCGAAGTGCTCAATCAGAATGCCGAAGAACCGTTCGATCGATCCCATCAGAGCCCGATGAATCATGATCGGCTGGTGCACCTTACCGTCTTCCCCAATATAGCCTAATTCGAACCGTTCGGGATTATTGAAATCGACCTGAATGGTCGAACATTGCCAAGAGCGTCCCAGGGCATCTTTGATCTTGATGTCGATCTTGGGTCCATAGAAGACGCCTTCGCCCGGATCGATCTGGTAGGCGATTCCTCGCCCTTTCAATGCCGCTTCGAGCGCACTCGTGGCTTGGGCCCATCGTTCTTCCGAACCGACAGACTTTTCTGGCTTCGTCGAGAGGTACACTTCAAATTCGGTGAACCCGAAGGTGCCGAGAATAAAGAACGTGAAGTCTAGAACCTTGCTGACTTCGCTTTCAATCTGATCCGGACGGCAAAACAGGTGCGCATCGTCCTGTGTGAAGCCGCGAACCCTCAGCAGGCCGTGGAGGACACCTGTCCGTTCGTACCTATAGACTGTTCCCAGTTCGCCATAGCGGATCGGGAGATCTCGGTAACTGCGCAGATGCGACTTGTAGATCATGATGTGGAACGGACAATTCATCGGCTTCAGCTGGTACTCGCTGTTTTCAACCTTCATGGGAGCGAACATGTTGTCGCGGTAATAGTCGACGTGGCCACTAGTTTTCCAGAGGTCTAACCGGGCGATGTGGGGGGAGTACACTAGTTCGTACCCGTTTTGAATGTGTTGATCGCGCCAAAAGTTCTCAATCAACAGCCGGATCGTCGCGCCCTTCGGATGCCAGAGCACCAGGCCTGGGCCGATGTCATCTTGGGTTGAGATCAAGTCGAGTTCCTTGCCGACCTTTCGGTGGTCTCGTCGCTTGATCTCTTCTAGGCGCGCGAGATGCGCATCGAGTTCAGCCTGGGTGGGGAAGGAGGTCCCATAAATCCGCTGCAGCATGGGATTGCGTTCGTCGCCACGCCAGTACGCTCCGGCCGTGTTCAGGAGCTTGAATGCCCCAACATGACCCGTCGTCGGTAGATGCGGGCCGCGGCAGAGGTCGGTGAACTCACCCTGGCTGTAGACTGAGATGGTCTGCCCATCGGCCAGTCCTTGAATCAACTCAACCTTGTAGGCCTCGCCTCGTTCCTGGAAAAACTTCACGGCGTCCTGCTTCGACAGTTCTGCCCGTTTTACAGGAAGGGAGCGCTTGACGATGTCTTTCGCTCGAGCCTCAATTTTTTCCAGATCTTCCGGGGTAAATGGTCGCTCAAAGGCAAAGTCATAGAAAAACCCATCCTCAAGAGCCGGGCCGATCGTCAGTTGCGCCGTAGGGAAGACCTCTTTGACGGCCTGCGCCATAATATGAGTACTGCTATGGCGGTAGACTTCACGGCCTTCGGCACTGTCGAATTGAAGTGGAATCACCTCAGCATCGTCTGTCAAGGCGCTCGAGAGATCGACGGTCTGGCCATTCACCTTAGCTGCGAGGATATCCGGGCCAAGCATCAGACCGAAAGCTGACAGAGCGGACCCAACGGTCTGGCCGGCTGGAATATCCCGACTGCTGCCATCTTTGAGAGTAATTTTCATAACATGCACACAATCGACCGAGCACTAGAAACAACAAAGGCATCCCGCCTACAAGAGGCAAACGGATACCTCAGCTAGGTGGTAGGCGCGGACGGTCTTGAACCGTCGACCTCTACCGTGTCAAGGTAGCGCTCTCCCCCTGAGCTACGCGCCTATCGATCTGGATGCGCATGCTAATATAGCCCTGCCTAAGGTGTCAAGAAACGGCCTTTCCCAATATGAACTAAACCTGACTGCAGAACGGGGTACATGGACATAGATTCGCGGGCCTTCGTTCAGATTTACTCTGGGCGGGAAAGACGGTTTTGTTGGTGTCGCAGTGACCTCGTTACACGATCTTCAACGTATCGAAGTTGACCCCTGCGGGAGCGGGCGGTGTCTTCAGCTTCATCTCATCCAACGCGTGAACGGCTAGATCGGCGACCACGAGATTCCGATACCATTTCCGATTGGCTGGCACGATATACCAGGGCGCATGGTCGGTGCTCGTGGCCGCCATCATGTCCTCGAACGCATCCATGTAGTTCTTCCATAGTTTCCGTTCTTCGAGATCCCCTTCGTTGAATTTCCAGCGCTTCTCTGGATTGCGAATGCGTTCCTCCAGCCGCTCTTTCTGTTCATCCTTCGAAATGTGCAGAAAGAACTTAAGGATGGTCGTCCCGCTCTCATGGAGTAGCTCCTCGAATTCTTTGATCTGTTTGATCCGCTGTTGCGCCACCTTGTCCGATACCCACCCGTGGACACGCGTGATAAGCACGTCCTCGTAGTGCGAGCGGTTGAAGATGCCGATCTGGCCCTTGGCTGGCGCCTTTTGATGCACGCGCCACAGGAAATCATGGCCCAGCTCCTCCGATGACGGTGTTTTAAAGGATACGACTTTGCAGCCTTGCGGATTCACACCGGACATCACGCTCTTGATCGTTCCATCCTTGCCGCTGGTATCCATTCCCTGCAACACGATGAGCAATGATCGAGCCCCGTTGGCATAGAGCCTCTCTTGGAGTTCGCCTAGCCGTCCGGTCAATTCTGCCGTCACAGCCTTCGCTTTCTCTTTGCCTTGATCGGTCTTCTTGTAGTCGCCGGTGTCGTCAGGGTCACACCCGTCCAAGTTGAGTTGTGAGTTAGGCTTGACGCGATACTCTTTCATGCTCGCTTTCTCCTTCGCCCCTTCGAGATCGTATTCACCGCCGTATTCTACTCCATTCGCTCCATCTTGACAGCCGCGAACAACTGGCAAAGAATGCGGCGAATATACCGCGAGACGTGATCATGAAAGGCGGGCTCACACGATTCCGACGCGCGACACAGACGCCATTTAATCTGATGTTGGAAGCCAGACTGTAAGCACAACGACGGCCGCGGCAAGCCATGCTTCCGGGCCGCTTGCACTTTGGCACGTCCCCCGGCATAGTGCGGGGCAGACACACACGGTTGGGGGAGGGCACGATGGGGCAACGACTCGCGGCGGAAGCGCTGGGCACATTTTTTTTGGTGTTTGCCGGGTG
>JBDSDL010000234.1:0-10868 GCA_039920585.1 Nitrospiraceae bacterium
TCTTATTTGCAATGATTTACAAATTGCTCCCTGACATATCTATCCGCTGGAGCGATGTATGGATCGGCGCGATCATGACTTCGTTCCTCTTCACGATCGGAAAGTTTTTAATCGGCCTTTATCTGGGAAAGAGCGATGTCGGCATCGCCTATGGGGCGGCTGGGTCCCTCGTGGTCATTTTGATCTGGGTCTACTATGCGTCGCAAGTATTTTTGTTCGGGGCCGAGTTCACGGCTGTCTATGCGCATTCTCGTGGTTCCCGGTTCGCTTCATCTTCACCTGTACCAACGAAGCCCGTGGTCAAATTGGCAGCAGACATGAGCTGACGTTCCTCCTCTAATCTAGGTCAACACAAAGAGACGGAAGTTTCAGTATGACAGACGTACGAGAAGTCATCATCATCGGTGGAGGTTTGGCAGGGCTGTCTGCGGCCCTGTATCTCGGTCGAAGCAGGCGGGATACGCTGCTGATCCACTCGGGCCGATCCATGGCGAAGTGGGAAGCTGACGTGCAGAACTACCTCGGGTTTCCCGACGGCATCGACGGTACAGATCTCCTCACGCGTGGCCACATGCAGGTGACTCGTTTTCAAGTGGAGATCATGGAGGATGAGGTTCGGACCCTCACAAAGGATGACGACACGTTTTATCTTCTGGGTCATCAGACGGAATATCGTGCGAAACGAGTCCTGATCGCAACAGGACTCACCCATCTTCCACCTGATATTCCCGGTGTAAAAGATTGCCTCGGGAAAAGCCTGTTCTTTTGTAAGGACTGTGATGCGTATCGCGTGCAAGGGAAACGCATCGTGATCATCGGACGAAACAATGAAGCGGCGGACTATGCGTTGGCCATGATGTTTTTCTCTCCGAGCGTGATGATCTCGACCAACGGTCAAGTGCCCACATGGGATTTGGATCACGCCGGATGGCTGAAGGAGTATCGGGTGCCGATTCGTCAGGATCGAATCTGTACGGTGGAGCATGACGAGGGACATCTTCGAGACTTGACCTTCGAACAGGGCGACCCGATGAAGCTCGATGCAGCCTTCACGACCCGAGGCGATGTCTATCACAATGACTTGGCTGAACACGTTGGAGCCTCGATCGACACGGATGGAGAGATCATCGTCGATGCCTATCTGAGGACCAGTGTGGCTGGTCTCTATGCGGCAGGCTGCGTGACTGCGGCGAACTGTCAAATGATCGTCGCGGCGGGACAAGGCGCCATCGCCGGGCAGGCCATCAACCGGGATCTGTTCGAAGAAAGTCTTCGACGCCACACACTGCCTCGTTTCGGGGAACAGACTTATGAGAGCAAGAGGTGCGAGCAGGATTATGTTAAGACTCAGCCCAGCTGAGAGATGCGATGGTTTGCATAAAATACATGACCGACCGGCTGGAAGATATGTCTGCCGCCATGCCGGAGAGGAAATAACAGCGGGAGTAACAGTTGAGATCGGCGCGAGCGGTGTCCCTCGTATGACAAGGAGGAAGCGAGTCTGTTTCCAATCCTGCCAAGAATCTCGTGGAGGAGTCTGACTATGGCCCTTTACTAGAAGGAGAGACCAGCCTTGCGACGATGCAGATGGTGCCCGGCAATACTCCTATCACTGCTCTTCACGGCCGGTTGTGTCTCCCCCTTACCCCGCGAGATCCTGATGCGGCAGGCCGTGGAGGAGGACAGTTAGCTGATCGCTCTTATCAATTTTTTTCCAGTGTGAGCGATTTTGGTCAGAATCCTGCCGGTCTCCCCGACATAATGCCCTGAACAATAGAGAGGTTGCGGAGAACAGAGCAATCTCTCTGTAAGGATTATCGGCACACTTCAAGAACGGGACGGCGCTAACCGTACCAATTTGAGTACTTGTCCGACCGGAGGGGGAACGGATCTCCCGTGAAAAGGAGTCGATCGATGGCGAAGAAAAAACGTGAAGAGCCGAGTGCCAAGGATACTGACCTCCGAGCCTTTAATGAGAACGGCGAGAGCCAGTACCTCACGACCAATCAGGGCCTACGAATCAATGACGATCAGAATTCTCTCACGGCGGGTGAGCGGGGCCCGTCTCTGCTGGAAGATTTCCATCTTCGCGAGAAGATCACTCACTTCGATCATGAACGGATCCCAGAGCGTGTCGTGCATGCGCGTGGTTCCGCAGCCCATGGGTATTTCCAAGTTTACAAATCGTTGGCGCCCCTGACCAAGGCTGCGTTTCTTCAGGACCCGTCAGTCAAGACGCCCGTCTTTGTGCGGTTTTCGACCGTCGTGGGTTCGCGCGGCTCATCCGATCTTGCCCGCGACGCCCGTGGGTTTGCGGTGAAGTTTTATACGCAAGAAGGGAACTACGATCTTGTCGGCAACAATATGCCGGTGTTCTTTATCCAGGATGCGCTCAAGTTCCCCGATCTCGTGCACGCAGTGAAGCCCGAGCCGCATCATGAGATGCCCCAGGCGGCTGCCGCCCACGATACCTTCTGGGATTTCATCTCCATGATGCCCGAATCCATGCATATGGTTATGTGGGTGATGTCGGATCGCGCGCTCCCGCGGAGCTACAGGATGATGGAAGGCTTCGGCGTTCATACTTTCCGCCTGGTGAACGACAAAGGTCAAGCCCGCTTCGTCAAGTTTCATTGGAAGCCCCTGCTCGGCCTCCACTCGGTTGTGTGGGATGAGGCACAGAAGATCTCGGGAAAGGACCCGGACTTTCACCGGCGTGACCTGTGGGAAGCGATCGAGAATGGCGCGTATCCCGAATGGGAATTTGGGATACAAGTTGTGGAGGAGAAGGATGAGCACAAGTTCGACTTCGATCTGCTGGATCCCACGAAACTTATCCCCGAAGAATTGGTCCCTGTACAGCGAGTCGGCAAAATGATCCTCAATCGCAACCCTGACAACTTTTTCGCGGAAACGGAACAGGTCGCGTTTCACCCGGGTCATCTCGTGTCCGGGATTGATTTCTCTAACGATCCTCTCTTACAAGGTCGTCTCTTTTCATACACCGATACGCAACTGATCAGGTTAGGTGGTCCCAACTCTCATGAGATTCCGATCAATCGTCCGATCGCGCCTGTTCACAACAACCAGCGCGACGGACATATGCGTCAGACCATCAATGACGGGCGGACTAGCTATCAGCCGAACTCCCTTGGCGGAGGCTGCCCTATGCAGGCAAAAGCCGACCTCGGTGGGTTTGTCAGCTACGCGGAAAAGATGGGAACTGCGAAGGTCCGGCAGCGAAGTCAAAGTTTCTTCGATCATTTCAGCCAGGCGGCGCTGTTCTGGCTCAGCCAGTCTGAGCCGGAGCAAGCGCATATCGTGAAAGCCTTCAGGTTCGAGCTCGGCAAGCTGGAAACCCCCGCCATTCGAGAGCGAATGATCGGCATGCTCACGCGAGTCGATCCCTCCCTGGCCACACGCGTGGCGCAAGGCCTTGGGCTGAGCGCGCCCACAAAGCCCCCCACTTTTTTGAATGAGAGCGTACCGGCGGATGGGAATCCAGCACGGTACCAGCCCAAGCTCGACAAGAAAGCACCGGGCGGCTCAGCCGCGTTGACGATGGCCAATACCGGGAAAAAGGGGATCAAGACGCGCAAGGTCGCGATCCTTGCAGGTGATGGAGTCGATGACGCGGACCTTATGGGTATAAAGAAAGCATTGACCGAGGCCGGCGCTCAGGCCAAGATCGTGGCCCCTCGTCTCGGAATGTTGAAAAGCGCCGGAGGAACGCAGATCCACATTGATTTCAGTTTTCTGACCTCCAGTTCAGTGCTCTTTGATGCCGTGTACATTCCCGGCGGAGAGGGGAGCGCTCACGCTCTCCAAAAAGAAGAGGACGCAGTCGAATTTGTGAAAGAGGCTTATAAACATTGCAAGACAATTGCTGCGACTGGCGCAGGGGGCCGGCTCTTGAGCATGGCATGCCTCGGACGCGACGGGTCCGATCATGAAGGTGATCGGAACACAAAGGATGCGGGTCTTATCATCGGTCGTGAGGGAGAGAGCAGCAAGGTTGCATCTAAGTTTATCGACGCGGTGGCCCAGCATCGCCATTGGGCGCGAGAGTTGAAATCTCAACCGGCCTGAATCATGGCTGAGCACACAGGGGATCTCATGTTTCAACACCACGGCATTGAGGAGGAGCAATGAGAACTATAATTTCGAACGTTGCGAGCAGAAGTGAGTCGGTCATGGGGAGGACAGGCGGAAAGTCTATGAGAGCCCTGGCCCTATTGATGGGGGCTGTGCTGCTCGTGGGACTTCCAGGGTGCATCAGGTTTGGGCGTGAAGACGACTCCGACACAAAGGCTTCCAAGAACGTTGCAGAGAACGCGATCTACCGAGAAGTGGCGGAAATAGTCAAGTTATACCGGGTATGCCTTCAGAAAAACGAAGATAATCCAGTGAAGGCCAAAGAGAACTGCGGCATGTACAAAGATGCCATCCGGGATCTGGCCCCTGACAATATGAGAACGATTGTCGCTGAGATGCTGGATCGGCTTCGAGACAAGAGTCAGAAGCCATCGAATCGCCGCGACGTTGAACCATAGATTGGCGCATCGTTGGAGCGGGAAGCGAAGAAGATTATAGAGGAGAAGGTCCCCTTGAATCTTCCCGTGACGCGACACGACTTCCTGCAAGCCTGGATTGGCCTTGGCATTTCAGGAGAAGATTAGAGAGGCGTCTTCGCTGGACCGAGGGGTTAATGCGGCGCCGGAATCTTCAAACACACAATCCTCCTTAAGACGCCAACTAAATTTCCACTCACTTGCTTGTCTCGTTCCCGGGCTAGGGGCCCTTCGCTAACAAATTAAGAAATTTTCGCAGGATGGTCACAATTGCTCAGCGAGCAAAACCCGAAGCGCATACAGTTCGCTCAATGATTTTTCACTATCGAACCGAGGAGGTTTCCATGGCATCTATTCCCAAAATCATCGGAGTCCTGTCGTGTGGTTTCTTAATGTGCCTGGGTCTGTCCAATGCCGCGCAGGGAGGGAATGCGGCTTCAGCTGCAGACGAAATGAAAGCTGACCAATCTGATCGTAGGCAAGGCAACCAGGAAGTTCGGGAAAAACAACTGAATGATCCGATGAAGGGCGCGCAGTCAAAAGGCGGCAGAACGATCAGAGGCGAAGTGTTGCGCGTCGAGGGCGACAACTATTTCATCAAGGGGGCGGACGGGAAGGAAGTGCGTTTGCATACCGACAACAACACTCAAATACTAAAAACCATCCAGCAGGGTGATCAGATTGAGGCGAAGGTGACCGATCAGAATCACACGCAAAAGCTCGATCTGCTCGACCGAGGAACTGATGCCGGTTATGGAAATGAAACCCGCCGTCCCCAAGACTCCTCTTTCGAATCAGGCAAGACCGGTTCGATGGGCCAGTAGCAATCCACTTACCTAAATGACGTAACGGAGGAACACATGTCGATCATTGAGAAATCCATTGAAGTCAACGTGCCTTTGCGGACCACCTATAATCAATGGACGCAGTTTGAGGAATTCCCTCGCTTCATGGAGGGTGTGAAAGAAGTCACACAGCTGGATGCCACACATCTTCATTGGAGGGCAGAGATCGCAGGCCAGGAAAAGGAGTGGGATGCGGAGATCACCGAGCAGACGCCGGACCAGCGCATCGCATGGACGAGTCGAGGCGGCGCCATCAATGGAGGGGTCGTAACATTTCATCGACTCTCGGATGCCTCGTCAAAGGTCATGCTGCAATTGGAGTATGAACCTCAGGGTTTCGTCGAAAATGTAGGAGATGCAGTGGGAGCGGTGTCTATGCGCGTGCAGGGGGATCTGGACCGATTTAAGGAATTTATCGAGACGCGTGGTCGCGAGACAGGGTCATGGCGAGGCCAGGTTTGACGGGTTGGCATAAATATTATTGATTCGCGTGCAGCAATATTTCAACCGTATGGGAAGCCTTCGGATGGCCGGAGGCTTCCCATTGGAGCGCCTAAGCCACAAGCATCAACTCATAGGGAAATAGATGCTCAAGGTGCTCTCAAACCGGTGAGTGGGCCTGTCACAAGTTCTCGCGAGGGCAGCGAGACAATCACTATCGTAAAATCGGTCCGGAAATATTGCCTGGTGGGGGTAAAAACTACCGGTTTTTTAATGGCATGGGAGGGCGTGCCTTCGGTAAGAAGTCATTCTCAGCGAAGAACTGGTCGAGCAGAGGATCGGCCCACCCGAGACAAGTCAGGCCATCGAACGATAATCGGCCAGAGCCATCGCACCTTAGCGAATCGTGTCAATGGTCCGCAGGGGCGGAGTACGCCGGACCGTAAGAGAGGCATGAGATATGGTGGCGTATCGTCCTCCTTCTCTGTCATGGCTTCCAATCGTGACACTGACGCCTGCTGCAAGTCCTCTCCCGTTACCGACTATTATGGCGAGAAAACTGGCTGCGGTCTGATCAGAATTGCTCATAGCAAGAATGCGCAACTTATGAGCAGGCCTTCGCCTCCGCATCGAGCGATCCCGTGCCCTTGAAGAATATATGGGTGATCTTAGGTATAGCCTGTCCGACACGCAGGACCAAAAAATAGGAAATTTCCGTGGCCTGGTCAAAATTGCTCAGCGAGCAAAACACGAAACACGTACGCTTCCCTGTATGTAGTCGTGTGGGAAAAGCAAAGGTCCATGGGCCGAGCGGAAACCACCATTTATTCTGAGGAGATCATCATGCCAATAATTTTATGGTTATTGGGAGTTCCGTTAACTCTGGTGCTGGTGCTGTGGCTGGTTGGGATTGTGGCGTTTTAAGCGCGAGCAAGAACGTGCTACGTGTGCGTCCTTTCCGTCTGATCAGAAGGCTGAAGCGAGGAATAGCGCACTCTTGCGCCCCGTCTTACCGTGTATCGCGTCGACGTGAACGACTCATCCGAAAAATCAATATCGGCGGTAATTCGTTTGGCCTGGCGCGCAATTTAGATGGGATCAGTCAATCAGGGGCATCTTGCATAAGGTCGCGACCACGGGAGGAGCGTCCTCTTTGGTCGGCGTGGAGAGACCGGAACGACTTCCTGTTCCAAGGCTCTGACAAGTTTGACGACGATTCCCCGCTTTCGCGGGTCAGCTAATTTTAATGAGCCACTCCGGTGTGAGTTTCGCAGGCCTCCATAAACTCTTAACTTCTGGTCGCATTACTCACTCAAAGGCAATAAGACTAGGGTCTCGAGAGGTACGCCTTGCCTCGCCCACCGGTGCATGCAGACCGGATTCAGACAAGTCCACAATTTCGTGGGGGAGAGCTGCCGGAACTCCAAATGAGCGACATTCCGAGTGTCACATTTTGGGCATCGCTGATTCATCATACTCTCCCTTGCCGTTTACCCAAGATGAGCCAGTCCCGTCTTGCGCGCTGTCTCCTTTTATACAGTTCCTCAGTGGCTGTTCGCTATAAGCAATTATCCAACGTGAGCAATTTCGACCAGACCGCTATTGGTCCCCCAGCCATGATGCCAAAGTAATAGGGAGATCCGATCAAGGAAGACAGGGCCATCTCAGGGTGACGGGAGAAGAATCCATGAACGCTGATCAACTGGAACAGCAAGGACAGCATGCGTTCTACCACTTGGGTGTCCTTGAAAAATAATATTCCAAGTCACGTGGGGTTCATTCCCGATGGCAACCGCCGCTGGGCTGTGGATCACGGCCTGCCCAAAGAAGCCGGCTATGCTCATGGCATCAAGCCGGGCTTGCTGCTGTACGACCGGTGTAAAGAATACGGGATCAAGGAAATTTCCATCTATTGTTTTACCCAGGATAACGCCAAGCGGTCTTCTATTCAGAAACAGGCGTTTAGTGACTCCTGCGTTACGTTTGCGCTCGAGGTTGCACGGCGTGGAGCGGCACTTCTGGTTGTCGGTGATGAAACTTCGACACAATTTCCCGAGGTATTGAAAGGATTCCGGCGCCGTCAAGGCGTCGGAATGAAGACTAATTCTACTCGTCAACTATGGCTGGGAATGGGACCTAGCCGGTCTAAAAAATGGCGGCCTCCGTTCAGATGAAGTTTCACGATTGGATTTGATTGTGCGTTGGGGAGGAGGACGACGATTGAGCGGTTTTCTTCCGGTGCAATCGGTTTATGTGGATTTTTATGTCAGGGACGAATATTGGCCGGATTTTGACCCGCAGCATTTTGAGCACGCCATCGCGTGGTTCAAAAACCAAGACAAGACATTCGGCGGCTAGCAGCAGCATCGCAAAGTGCTCGGTTCATATTTAATGGCGTCAACTCGTAGATTCAATTGCATATGCCATGTCCGTAGATATATCGCCAACCTTTTGCTGCCGCATCGCAGCGTGTTCGCAGGTTTGTTGTTGGCAGCCATCCCCTGTGTTCCGTCCCCTGCTGATAATTATGTTGGCGGGACGGGAAAGTGCGTCATGCAGCTAGCGGCATGACGAGACCATGGAGCCAACATGTGGGAGAATTCTGATTGTGGGAAATACCGTTGGCGGCGCTAGGCGAGATATTCCGTGAGTCGGCGAAGGTGTGTGTTACCGTGAAGTTGCGAAGCAGAAAGGGTGGCGCATGTCGATCAAAACGAATCCTTTTACAAAAGATTTTCCAGTTATTTGTGTGGGCGGCTCGGCCGGCGGCCTCGACGCCTATATCCGGTTACTCACACATCTGCCCGCCGATATGGGTGTTGCTATCGTCATCGTGAACCACATGACCACTATGCCCACCATGCTCCATGAGATTCTTCCCGGACACACTACAATGCCGGTTGAGTTGATTACGGAACGGTTATGCATTCAGCCTAACCATGTATTTATCATCCCGGCGAATCGCGACTTACACGTTCTCAGTGGAGAGTTCCGTCTCAAGCCGATATCGAAGCCCCGGGGATGGCCTGACGTGATTACAGTATTCCTGTGTTCCCTGGCGCAGCACTGGGACGGAAAAATAGTCGCGGTCATTGTTTCTGGTCTAGATGGGGATGGAGCAGCCGCACTGAGCCGCATCAAACAAGTTGGTGGTATTACGATCGCACAGGCGCCGGACACAGCCGTAAAGCCAGATATGCCCGAAAGTGCCATAGAAAGCGGGTATATAGATTTTGTGCTTTCGCCGGAGGATATCGCTCAAGAGCTGGTGCGGATATCACATGCGCCCCCAATGAAGACAACATGAGTTTCCAGCTCGGACTTTAGCGCCGCACAATTAAGAGCCGGAGCAGGTTGCAACACGAGCCCGCTGAATTTCGATCGAGGGACACCTGGAAGGACAGTTCGTAAAGGCTCCCACTGTACCGGCTTCATGTTGCGGCGGTCCAACATGGTCAAATCGAAACTATTGCGGTTCTCGGCGGAATATAAGACTACAGGGATGTTGACCAACCCAAAGCTGATGGCTCCGTTCCATAATGAATGCGGCATGATGACCCCTTCTTTTAGTGCGGACCAGAATTATGGCGCGCTGATGAGGCAGATCACCCAAAACGTCACGTAAGGGACGTCGACACAATCATGGCGGTGGGAAGAATCACCTACCGGTCCCTCTGCGTGATCGACGCATGCGTGGAAGACGTTTCTCGTGATCTGTCCTGGTCTTCTCTACGGTATTCCGTTTGTCGCTGCCACGTCGTAATCCGGGGTCCTCCGATAAGATTCCCCCCATCATCCGCAGAATAATGGAATTCGTCGACAACTTTTCGGTTGTCCTGTCTGCTTGCTATCGCTTCGATCGCAAGCTGTGCGTTCGAGCAGGTTTGGGAACCTCATAAAACTCGTAAATGATGACCTGTTCGAGACTTAGGTCCGGCCAGTTATTCTTGTCAAAACCCGGCGCATTCTTCAGTTCCTTTTTGTGCACATCCAGCGAGAGCTTTTTGTTCGTTTGATCCAGCTGAAGGGCCTCCCAAGGTACGGCAAAGTACTTGTCTCCGATTCCGGCAAATCCTCCGAATTCGAGTACGGCATACTCGACACCACCTTCATCCGGGTCGATGACCAAGTCTTTAATGTTCCCCAGATTTTTGCCGTCCGTGCCTTGCACGTTCATGCCGATAAGATCGCTGGCTTTCAAAACGCCACTCTTGTCGCGTGCATGAGCCGAAAAGCTGAATACAGTCGCCAGCACGACGACGAGGGCTCCGAACGCCAACATATGTACAGCTTTCTTGCCGCAGACTTGTGTCTCCACGATGTGGCCTCCTATGGATCGAACTTTACACCCTACCGCCCTAGTGAGGAATTTATTTGGTGGGCGCTTTGGCTCCTTTGCGCCTGGCCTCAGAAAGTCCAATGGCAATGGCTTGCTTTCTGCTGATGACTCGTTTGCCACTCTTCCCGCTCTTTAAACTACCTTCATTCAGTTTATGCATCGCCCTCTTGACCGATCGTTGTGCACTCTTGTCATACTTGGTCATAATCGATTTCTTTCTCTGCATCGACATGTTTGTGAAACTGGAGAGTTCGCCGTCTGATCTAAAAAAGCCAGGTCTCGACCTTGAAACTCGAACTCACGGAATGTGCGGGCGGAAATCACATAGTCGTGTTCTACGTGAAGGAAAACTTGAAGTGGCCCTAAGCGGACGAAGCGTTGATCACTGGAAGGAGCAGGCATGGTCGAAAACACCTCGTCAGAATAAGTTGGTGATGATCGGCTTACTGCTCAGGGGTTTTGCAATTCCGGGAGGGTCGTTTCCATGACTTTAATAACTTGTCCCTGATCATCCAGACGGACGGCGATGTGTTCACCCACCGACAAACCTTTAAACAATTCCGGACTCTTTATCGTGAACGCGATCGTCTGACCTAGATCTGTTGTGATCTTTCCGCTCATCTTGGGCAAATCCAGTTCCTTGAGTGTTCCGGTGACGACAGGCGAATCCTG
>JBDSDL010000235.1:0-3966 GCA_039920585.1 Nitrospiraceae bacterium
GGTAAAACGTTCGCAGCAGGAACCTGGGCGTGAACAAACCTCACAAAAAGCTCAATGCCTGGACCGACGCTGTCGATTTAGCTCAACAGATATATCGGGTCACTGAAAGATTTCCGTCGAATGAACAATTCGGTCTTACAAGCCAAATACGGCGAGCAGCGGTAAGTATTCCCATCAACATCGCCGAAGGAGCTGCCAGACAAACAAAAAATGAGTTCGTTCAGTTCCCCATATCTCGAAGGGCTCGTTAAGCGAGCTGGATACTCAACTAGAGATCGCGAGACGGCTTGTATCTCGGAGAGATAGAGTGTGAAGCGCTGAACAATCTGCTTGAACGGGTGGATAAAATGCTGAGCGGGCTTATTCGCCACTTGAAAACCAAGCGTTGAATCCCATGAATCGTCTTCACCTCTTACATTTTACGTTTCACATTTCACCTTTCACCCCTCACGCCTCACACCCATGAGATGCGCGATCGTCCATTACCACGAACTCGCCCTCAAAGGCCGCAACCGGGAATATTTCGAGGAGCGGCTTGTACGCAATATCCAATGGACGCTAAAAGACCTCGGCGTCAGACGCGTCGAGAATCTTCGCAGCCGGATCCGCGTGGTCTTGCCTGACACAGTTCCGGACCAGACCATCAAAGAACGCCTCACACGAGTCTTCGGGGTCGCCAATTTTTCGCTGGCCCATGGGTTGCCGCTCGATCTGGCCCATCCAGATATTGGAGCGCTCAGCAAAGCGGTCATCGACTCGCTCCGGTCGGAATCATTTTCCACCTTCCGCGTATCGGCAAAGCGGGCTGACAAACGCCTGACGCTGACCTCCATGGAGGTCGCGCGGGACGTCGGCGCGGCCATCTGTGAAGGAACCGGCAAAAAAGTCAGCCTGAAAGATCCCGACCTCACGGTCTATCTCGAACTCCTCTCCAAAGAAGTCTACTACGCGAGCAAAAAGGTTCAGGGGCCGGGCGGCATGCCGGTGGGTGTCAGTGGGAAAGTCGCCTGTCTGATCTCCGGTGGGATCGATTCGCCGGTCGCAGCCTATCGCATGATGAAGCGCGGGTGCCGAGCCCTCTTCGTCCACTTCTCCGGCCGGCCGCTCGTGAGCCGCGCCTCAGAAGAGAAAGTGCGCGAACTTGTGCAGCTCCTTACGATCCATCAATACCGGTCAAAGCTCTACGTCATCCCGTTCGGGGAGATTCAACGAGACATTGTGGCGAACGCTCCGGCTCCGTTTCGTGTGGTGCTCTATCGGCGCGTCATGATCCGCATCGCGCAGGAGCTGGCAAAACGCGAGCATTGTTGGGGGCTCGTCACGGGCGACAGCTTAGGGCAGGTCGCCTCGCAAACACCGGAGAACTTGACGGTCATTGAAGAGGCGGCAGAGTTGCCGCTCCTGCGTCCACTCATCGGCATGGACAAGGTAGAAATCACCGACCAGGCTCAGCAGATCGGCAGCTTCGCCATATCGATTGAACCAGATCAAGACTGCTGCTCGCTCTTTACCCCGCCACACCCCAGCACAAAAACCAGACTCGACGACATTCAGAAGATTGAACGGATGTTCGATGTGAGCGCGCTGGTGAAGCAAGGGCTCGATAAGGCAGAACTGTCTGAGTTCACCTTTCCTGGATAGCAGGGTGCTGAAAAAGTCCTCCAGCTTCGTTCTCAGCTCGCAAGAATCCTCAACGTACCCCTGAGGGTACGCCTCCGGTTCTTGCTCCGCCTGCGGCCTTGCTGGACGGCCTTTTTGAGCACCCTGCAGGATTGTTTTCTTTGTGCCTCACTCATCGCCCCGACTGTAACCCCTGCTGCGCGAGCGCCTTTTCCCTCACGATTCGAAAATGCGATTCCAGGTCTCGCCGCATCGCCACAACGACAACCCAATCCGGCACCATCATGTCAACTTCGACGACCAGCTCGAACTCGGCCCTGGTATGAGCCCCGCCATCAATGGGAATCAGTTTCCAGAACCGGCGATACTGCTTAAAGTCGCCCCCCTTCAATTCCGTCAGCAACTCGCCGGTCGGCAGAATTCTCGTCTCACTCAAGAGGCGCCGCTCTCCTGGGAGCAGTGCATGGTCGATCCGAATATCCGTAAACATCTTGCCATCTTGCTCCCGTATCTCCGCCATCCGCATCCGTACATCGAAGAGATCAGGCCAATGGGCATAGTCGGTTAACAATTGGCGAATGATTGCCGCTTCCACCGGAAAAAGAATCGTGGCCGTCGCCTTCACACCGCCGGTGGGTTCCGTACGAACATCCAGTACGACCGGCTCTGCCGCAGGGCTCCACCCTGACCAGCCGAGCACGAGACAGCCCATGACAATCATCACACGCCACAACATGGGGCAAGTATATAGACCCATTGAGAACCGCGCGAGGACAAACAGGATGCTGAAAACCTATCATCGCGCGCGAGACAAACGGGACGAGCGAGACAGGCCAAACAAGAGGGAAGCCCAATCTGTTCACGTCGCGCTTTTCTCGCATGTCTCACACTTCACCCCCAACGGTTTGTGCTACGATGCGGCATATGAAACGCTGGGTCTTCCTGCTACTCATGCTCATCGGCCTGTGGAGCCCGTTAGAAGCGGCTCACGCGCAGCCCATGGACGACTCACACGTCACAACAGAACAGTCTTGCAGTTTCGGCATGGCGAAGGGAGAGGCCTCGCAGAGCTGTCACGTCCCCTTCCCCACAGGCTGCCTCGTGGCCAATATCCCCGGAATCGACAAACCCTGGACGACCATCTCCAGGGGCGGAAACACATTCTGCAGATTCGACGACAAAGCCACAGACTGGAAAACAAAAATCACCGGCTCCTGCACCCGCTGTAAATCCGACCATTGCTCGGTCCAGTTTATTGTCCGATTTGACTGTTCCCAGCAATCGCACTAGCTATGCTCCTCGCTGAGACGATCAAATCCGAAGCTCGGTCTCTTGGTTTCGACGCCGTCGGCATTAGCCGAGTCACCGATAGCGGGCCACCTTCAGCCTTCAGCCTTCAGCCTGACTCCTCCCTTCCCGACCCCCCTCCCCTCTTCCCCCATCACTTACTCAGCCGTCTCACGGAATGGCTCCGGCAAGGCTATCACGGCACGATGGCCTGGATGACTCGCGACCCAGCCCGTCGAAGCGATCCGCAGCTGGTCTTGCCGGGATGCCGTTCGATGATCTCGGTCGGGATGAACTACTACACCGACAATCGTGCGAACGAGCAGCCTGGAATGGGACGGATTGCTCGTTACGCCTGGGGCAAGGATTACCATCTGGTCATGAGCCAGCGACTCGCGCAACTCGAAGCGAAGATCGCAGCCCTGGCGCCAGGCATCACCACCAAATCCTATTCCGATACAGGGCCGGTGATGGAGAAAGCCTGGGCGCAGCAGGCCGGCCTCGGCTGGATTGGAAAACATTCCAATCTCGTCTCGGCTGAATCTGGCTCCTGGCTCCTCCTCGGAGAGATTCTGACGACCCTAGATCTGACCGCGGATGAACCGGCCACAGATCTGTGCGGAAGCTGCGCCCTCTGTATTCAGGCTTGTCCAACCGGTGCCATCGTCGAACCCTATGTCGTCGATGCCCGGCTCTGTATCTCTTACTTGACCATCGAACTTCGCGGCGGACGCGAGGTCATCCCTGATGATCTCGCAACTCAGATGGGCAATCGCATTTTCGGCTGCGACGATTGTTTGGACGTCTGTCCGTTTAACCTTCGTTCGGACTCGACAAATGAACCAGCCTTTACCCCCACCCCCTTGACCCTTGCTCCCAACCTCGACGCTCTGGCTCACATCAGCGAGCAGGAATTTTCAACCACGTTCAAGGAGAGCCCCATCAAACGGGCCAAACGAAACGGACTTCTTCGTAACGTGGGGATTGCACAGGAGAATCAAACCCGACAGGCAGGAAGCCGATCCTCATAAGCCCCCCCTTAGTGCCCCTTTTTTCTTG
>JBDSDL010000236.1:0-5993 GCA_039920585.1 Nitrospiraceae bacterium
TGATTAGCTGGTGAAGACCCCGAGGATGTCTTCTTCCTTGATGATCAAGCATTCTTCGTCTTCGATCCGGAGCTTGCTGCCGGAATATTTGTCGAACAGAACCTGCTCGCCGACTTTCACATGTTCAACCTTTTTGCCGATGGCTTGGACGATGCCTCGTTGCGGCTTCTCTTTTGCGCTGTCCGGCACGTAGATCCCGCCGGAGGTCCTATCCAATTCCTCGGTATAGGTGACGAATACTCGGTCACCCAGAGGCTGGAACCCCTTGGCTAAGTCCTTCTTCTCTGTCTTCTCCTTGGCTGCAGTGCTCATAACAACACCCTCCTAAGTGGTTAACCCAGTGAATATCGACGATGTAGAACAGGTTCGGACTCGATGGGGTAACGGTAATACTCCAGAACGAGCAGAGGTCCTGATCCCTGGACACGGGAGTGGAGATAGCCTCGTGTTTGTCCAAGTCAAGGGGGGGCAACAACGAAATTCTTCCACCCACAGGCAGAACAGGGACGGGAAGGATCATAACCTATGGAGAAAGAGGTATTCCAGGATTTCTTTTCGCGGGCAGCAGCGACGTCAGACACGCAAGTGCTCAAAATCTTTGATGTCTTTTTTAACGTAGTCGCGCAAGCGTTTGATGATGCGGGCTTCCAGTTGCCTGGTTCGTTCTTTGGTAATGGAGTATTTGGAGCCGAGGTCTTCCAGGGTCAGTGGGGTTTCTGAGAGGATTCGATTCCGTAAGATATCTTCGTCCCGTTCGTCGAGCGTTTTGACGAATTCGGCGAGCTTGGTACGAAAGAGTGTCTGCAATTGGGTTTGAGCCAACTGCTCATCTGCTGGAACCTGTTGAGAGGGAAGCACATCGAGCAGGCTTCCTTCCTGGTCCTCGCCGATCGGCTGGTCCAGCGAGAGTTCCCAATTGCCCAGCCGCTGTCCCATCTCGATGACGTCCCGCTCCCGTACGTTCAAGCGGTCGGCGAGCAATTTCGTGTCTGGAGCGAACCCTTCCCGTTCAAGCTTGGCCTTCTCTCTTTTGAGGTTGTAGAACAACTTCCGTTGGTCTTGGGTCGTCCCGATCTTGACCAGGCGATAGTTGTTCAGCAAATAGCGAAGGATATAGGCCCGCGACCACCAGGCGGCATAGGCGTAAAAACGCACGTTCTTCGACGGGTCGAACTTCTTGATGGCATGCATCAGTCCGACGTTGCCTTCCTGAATAAGATCCATGTGGTCGGCGCCGGTGTGGAGATATTCAGCGGCAATTGAGATGGACACACGCAGATTGGCCATGATGAGTTTCACGGCGGCGTCGCGGTTCCCGTATGTTCGATATTCATGGAACAGGCGCAGTTCTTCTTCTTTGGAGAGATAGGGATGGAGCCGGACCTCAGCCAAATATTGTTGGAGCGCTGTGACCGGCACCACGGCCGTGGTGTCGACGGTATGAGGATGTTCCAGGGCTGCAAGGGGGGATACTTCTGGAGGAGGACTGATCTCGGCGAGCTGTTCTTCGGATGGGTCCAAGACCTCAGGTTCGATCAGTTTTACGTCGAGATCCTTCTTGCGCTTGCGCGGGCTCATGGAGGTCGAGATTAGCATAAGTCACTCCATCCTGGATGCTGAAAAAGTCAGAAGCTTAGGGCTGAGGCCAAGGTTCAGATGACGAAAGTGGATTTTCTCTCGCCCATGACCTCGACCTCAGCCTTCCTCCTTGTTCCCTTGCGCGAAGGAAACGCTGTCCCCTATGATGGCACGAGCTGAACAGACGAGACAGGCAAGCCGAACACATTAGACTGAGAAGAACGACATGACGATTCTGACAGTACTACGAAGCGGGCATTGGCCGTCCTTGGCCGGAGCCTGGTTGCATTTGACTATCAGCTTCATGGTCTGGCTGCTGATCGGTGCCATGAGCATTTCGCTCGCCCGCGACCTGCAGCTGAGCGATCAGCAAGTGGCGTGGCTGGTGGCACTGCCTCTGCTCGGTGGTGCAGGACTCAGAATGCTGGCGGGTTGGAGCGCCGACTGGCTGGGTGCACGGCGCACCGCACTGGCGATTCTCCTTGCGGAGTTGGCCGTCTTGCTATGGGGATGGCTGGGCGTATCTGGATATCACGAGGCGTTGGTCTTTGCGCTGTTCCTTGGCGTGGCCGGCGCGAGTTTCGCCGTGTCGTTGCCGATTGCCGGGCGAGCCTATCCGCCGGCTGCGCAAGGGTTCGTGTTGGGCCTGGCTGCAACAGGGAACATAGGCACCGTGCTGATCCTATTTCTCGCGCCGCGCTGGGCTGCTGTGATGGACTGGCATCATGTCTGTGCATTGATGGCCGGCATCGTCGGCGTCACGCTGGTCCTCTTTGCTCTTCTCGTCCCGCGGGAACAGCCGAGCCTGGCACCTCATCGCGTTGAATGGTGGCACAACGTGGCGGACCTTGTCCGTCGCCGGTCGGCCTATTGGCTCTGTCTCTTGTATGCCGTCACGTTCGGTGGGTTTGTCGGATTCTGCAGTCTGCTGCCGCTGCTATTGCACGACCTCTATCAGTTGGATGCAGTCATGGCTGGGACCGTCGCCGCGTTATGCGGACTCTTCGGCAGTCTGATTCGTCCGGTAGGGGGCTACGTTGCGGATTGGCAGGGCGGCCTCCGCAGCCTCTATTATGTGTTGCCGGTCATCGTCGGTTCGGTCGTCGCGGTGACGAGTCCCTCGCTACCCATGGCCGTGGCCATGATGGTGGTCGCGACCGGTGCGATGGGATTCGGGAACGGCGTGGTGTTCCAATTGGTCGCCGAACGGTTTCCGAAAGACATCGGTCTCGCATCGGGTGTTGTAGGAGCCGCCGGCGGTTTCGGGGGATTTCTCCTGCCCATCGTTGCTGTAACCATGAAGGGGTTCACCGGGAGCTATGACTTGGGGCTCTGGCTCTTCGCAGGGTTTGGGGTCTGCGCATGGGGAACGGTGATCGTTGCGTTGCGGGCTCGGCCAGTCTCAGTGGCAGGACCCTCATCCTGAATGATTTCCCTGCTGACAGTCGGGCGAAAAAACACTGTTACATCTGCAATTGTTAAATGATAAATTGGTCTTCCATTAACCATTAACCTTTCATCATATGGCCACGCCTTTTCACAGCATCGAAGACGCCATTCGGGACATCAAGAAAGGGAAATTCGTCATCCTTGTCGATGATGAGGATCGCGAGAATGAAGGCGATCTTGTCATGGCCGCCCAACACGTGACACCCCAGGCCGTCAACTTCATGGCCCGGCATGCCCGTGGGTTGATCTGTCTCGCCTTGACGCCCCAGCGTGTCGAAGAACTCCATCTTCCGCCGCAGGCGGTGGAGAACACCGCCACCTTTGGCACGGCCTTCACTGTCTCTATCGATGCTCGGAAAGATATTACGACGGGCATCTCTGCAGCGGATCGGGCCACGACGATTCATGTGGCGATCAATTCCAAGTCCAAGCCCGCCGACCTGGCGAGGCCCGGCCATATTTTCCCCCTAAAGGCGCAGCACGGCGGCGTGTTGAAGCGGGCTGGGCAGACCGAAGGGTCTGTCGATCTGGCGCGGTTGGCCGGGCTCACGCCCGCCGGGGTGATCTGCGAAATCATGAACGAGGACGGCACCATGGCGCGTGTGCCGGAGCTGACGCAGTTTGCAAAAGCGCACAAGTTAACGATGGTCACGATCAAGGCGCTCATCGAATACCGCATGCAGCGCGAGCCCTTTGTGCGGCGGATGGCCAGTGCGCGGCTGCCGACGATGTTTGGCGATTTCGAGGCGGTGGCGTTTGAAAACGAATTGGACGGGGTGACACATATTGCCTTGGTGAAGGGGCGTGTCGAGGGGGGCGATCCCACCCTGGTGCGAGTGCACTCAGGGTGTTTGACGGCCGACGCCCTGGGTTCGTTGCGGTGCGACTGTCGAGACCAGCTCCATAAGGCGATGGAGGTGATTCAGAAGGAGGGGCGCGGAGTCCTGCTCTACCTCAATCAAGAAGGGCGCGGCATCGGCCTGCTCAACAAGATCAGGGCCTATGGGTTGCAAGATGAAGGGAGCGATACGGTCGAAGCGAATTTGAAGCTGGGATTCAAGGCAGACCTGCGCGATTACGGCGTAGGGGCGCAGATTCTCGTCAATCTCGGGCTGCATCAGATCAAGCTCATCACGAACAATCCCCGCAAGATTGTCGGCATCGAGGGGTATGGGCTGCAAGTCATCGAACGTGTGCCGATCGAGATTCAGCCGCGTGCGGCGAACGTGAAGTACTTGCGCACGAAAAAGAATAAGATGGGGCACATTCTGAAGAAAGTCTAGGAAGTGGGTGGCAGGGACGATCTCTTTGCTCCCGGAACGCGCGCCCTAGGAAGGGCCTCGTTCGACGGCCGCAGTCGAGATCATCCCTGCCACTCACGGGAATGCAGAATGATGCGTAAGCGGGGGGAGAGGGGAAAGGAAGAAGTAAAGAAGAATGAAACTGCGTAAAGGTTCTTACGATGCGACGGGGTTGCGGTTTGGGATTGTCGTCGCGAGGTTTAACAAGTTCGTCACGAGCAAGTTGCTGAGTTCCTGCGTTGAGGGGTTGACCAAACATGGAGTGAAGCCGGACGACATCGAAGTTGTGCGGGTGCCGGGGGCGTTCGAGATTTCCTTGGTGGCTCGGACGATGGCGCGGACGAAGCGGTTCGACGCGGTGATTTGTCTTGGGGCGGTCATTCGCGGCGCCACACCGCATTTCGATTACATCAGCGCGGAGGCCAGTCGTGGCATCGGGCAGGCGGCGCTAGATGCCGACGTGCCGATCATCTTCGGCGTGCTGACGACGCATACGATCGCGCAGGCGATTGAGCGATCCGATCCGACTAAGTTCAATCGTGGCGGGGAGGCGGCCAGGTCCGCGATCGACATGGCGACGGTCATGCGTCTCTTACGGGCAGGTGAGGAGACCCCGGTGAGCGTGAAACGTGAAACGTCAGATAAGAAGCGGGCGCCGCGAAAGCGCAAATCCTAGTATGGGATCACGCCATCACGCACGGGAGCGCGCGCTCCAGATTCTCTTTCAGTACGATATCCACGGCAAGCCGGGCTTGTGGCTGGATGTGTTCTGGACAGAGAACGAGGCCACGGATGAGGTGAAGGCCTTCGCTGAACGGCTCGTGGCCGGAGTGTTGGAAAAGAAGAAAGAGTTGGATGCCATTATCGGGAAATATGCCACCAATTGGAAAGTCAGCCGCATGCCGATCGTGGACCGCAATATCCTGCGCGCCGGCCTCTATGAACTGCTGTGGATGGATGACGTGCCGGCCAAGGTGACAGTGAATGAAGCCATCGAGTTGGCGAAAAGTTTCGGCGACGATGACGCGTCCAAGTTCGTGAACGGCATTCTGGATCAGGTCTTGAGCAAAGAATTGACGCTGGCCGCCAAACGGGCCGAAGCAGTAGGCGTGAAGGTTGTTGGGGATAAAGGGGTAAAGGGGTAAAGGGTATGAATCGGCCTGTCTACGCTCAGCACTCAGAACTCAGCACTCAGGACTACAAATGATCGATAGATACACCCGTCCCAGGATGAAAGCCGTCTGGGAGTTGAAACGCAAGTACGAGATCTGGCTCGCAGTCGAGTTGGCTGCCTGCGCGGCGTTCGAACGAGCTGGACAGGTTCCGCGCGGCACCGCGGCTCGTATCGTGAAGAAAGCCAGGATCGATGTGAAGCGCATCGCCAGAATCGAGAAGGTGACGAAGCACGATGTGATCGCCTTCCTCGAATCGCTTGTGGACTCGGTTGGGCCGGAGCACCGGTTCCTCCATATGGGGCTGACCTCGTCGGATATTGTGGACACGTCTTTAGCCGTGCAGATGACCGAGGCGCTCGACCTCATCCTCGACGATCTTGAGGAGCTGATTGCCGTCTTGAAGCGGCAGGCGTTGAAGTACAAGGATACGGTGATGGTTGGCCGGTCGCACGGCATTCATGGCGAACCGATCTCGTTCGGTTTCAAGCTG
>JBDSDL010000237.1:0-9488 GCA_039920585.1 Nitrospiraceae bacterium
CCAATCCCACCCCGAACGGACCGCCGCTGCCGAAGGCCAAGAAGGATTGCGTGATTTGGAATCCGGCATCCGATGCATCCTTCCATGGAGCAAGAAACGTCATGAGCCGATGACGTCGATAACTGGAACCAAGAACCAGCGCCAGCACGACCGGAATCGCGCAGAGGCCCAAGGCCAAGAGATGGGAGATGCGCGCGCCGGCGAGAAAGCACATCCCGACCATCACCAGTCCAAGCATCACGACCGTCCCAAGATCCGGCTCCAGCAGCACCAGTCCGCTCAGCAATCCGATCACGATCAGGGCCGGCAGGAGACCATCGCGAAACAACGTAATCTTGTCCCCTTTTTTGGTCAGATACGCCGCCATATAAATGACCGCCACGAGCTTGACCATTTCCGCCGGCTGAACCGAGATGGGCCCCAACCTCAACCATCGCCGCGCCCCATTGGCCGCCACTCCGATCGACGGCACCAGCACTATGGCGAGCAGCAGCACTATGCAAACCAGCATTGGAATAGAGAGCTTCTTCCAGAGCGCGTAATCGATACGTGACGCGAGATGCATCAATAGAAAGCCGAATGCGAGCCAGGCGATCTGCCGTTTCAGAAAAAACCCGGGATCCTGAAACCGGTTGCCCGCCACAATGGCACTCGCGCTGAACACCATGACGAGTCCCACTAGCGCGAGGATCATGGTGACCGCCAGGAGAGTATGGTCCGCCGCCACTCGTTGCTTGCCCGACCGTTGACTGGTCTGGGACCACGGAAGTGCCAGAGTCCCCGCTGATCGATGCGCCATGGGTCAGAACTACCCCTCCCTTGCCTTGCACGTCACGCCGGTAACGCATGAACCAATGCCTTGAATTGGCGGCCACGATCTTGATAGTCCGCAAACATGTCGAAGCTGGCACAGGCCGGGGACAACAACACGACATCTCCCCGTGCGGCTCCCTGCGCCGCCAAATCCACAGCCTCCCGCAAGGTGGCCGCTTCGGTCATCGCGGCAACACCCTCCCAAGCCTGTCGCAGCAGCGGCGCCGCTTCTCCGATCAAAATCACGCGCGTGACCCGCCGACTGACCGCCTGGGCAAGTCGCGAAAAGTCGCCTCCCTTATCCCGTCCTCCAGCAATGAGCCAAATCGGGTGATCGATACTCTCCAAGGCTTTGAGTGTGGCATCGACATTCGTACCCTTTGAATCGTTTACAAATCGGACCCCCCGGCGCTCGCGAACGATTTCAAGGGCATGTTCGAGTCCAGGAAATGTCGCGAGGACACGGCGAATCGCGTCGAGAGGACAGCCGCACAGCAGGCCGTAGGTCGCAGCCGCCATGACGTTCTCCACGTTGTGGTTGCCGATGATGCGGATCTCGCTTCGATGACAAATCTCCTGCTGTACCCCGGTCACTGTCGTCACGATCCGGTCGCCTTCGAAGTAGGTTCCTCCATACATATCGGAACCTATCGTCGATGTGGTCGTAAACCCCAAACGTTTCGCACGAACTCGATGTCGCAACCCGGCCACACGGTCATCGTCAAGGTTGAACAGCGCAAAATCCGACGCGATTTGATTCTCGAAGATCCGTTGTTTAGCCGCGAGATACTCATCCAGCGACTCATACCGGTCCTGGTGATCGACCGTCACGTTAAGCAGTGCGGCAATCCAGGGATGGAATTGATCGATCGTTTCAAGTTGAAAACTGGAGACCTCCACCACGAGGTAATCGTACGGGCTCGGCTTCCCTGCTTGGCCGGCGCGAAGATCTTCCACCGCGGCTTCGCTCAAGGCGGTGCCCAAATTTCCACCGACAAATGCCCGCTTGCCACTCTCAGCAAGAAACTTGCCGATCAGGGTCACAGTCGTACTCTTACCGTTGGTACCCGTGACTGCAAGGAGTGGGCTTCGGAAGAACTGCGAGGCCAGCTCCAATTCGCTGATCACCTTCACGCCACGCCGACGCACCTCTTCGAGCGGGGCTAGTCGATAGGGCACTCCTGGGCTGATCACCACCAAGTCCGCCTCATCAAGTGACGATTCGTACCGCGCCCCGACGGCCACGCCGACATGATCGCGGTCGATGTCGCCAAGGACCGACGTCAGTTCCGACGATTCCTTCCGATCGGCAACCGTGACACGTGCACCCGCCGCCTGAAGCAACCGGCACGCCGCTACACCGCTTCTGGCAAGTCCTATGACCGTGACACGTGCGCCCGCAAGTTCCACAGCCGCTTCTCCCACCATGCCGTCACCGCAGCTTTAAGGTGCTCAGACTCATCAAGGCCAACAGGATGGCGATAATCCACAAACGCACCACGACCTTGGGCTCCTCCCACCCCTTCATCTCAAAGTGATGATGGATGGGCGCCATGAGAAAAATGCGTTTCCCTCGCGACTTGAACGAGATCACCTGAAAAATGACCGAGACCGCCTCAATCACAAACACGCCGCCGACCATGAGTAGAAGCAGCTCGTGCTTGCTGATCACCGCAACCGTGCCCAACGCTGCTCCCAGCGGAAGCGAGCCCACATCCCCCATGAACACAGAGGCCGGATAGGTGTTGAACCACAGAAACCCTAGACTCGCCCCCAGAATGGCGGCAGTGAACACCGCGAGTTCACCCGCACCTTCGATGTGCGGAATGAGCAGATAGTCAGACATGAGTCGATGGCCTGTGACATAGGCCACAATCGTGTAGGCCATCGCCGCGATCATGACGGGGCCGATCGCGAGCCCATCGAGCCCATCAGTCAGATTGACAGCATTGGAACTCCCGACAATCACCAGCACGGCAAAGGCGACATAGAACCAGCCGAGATCCGGAACGATGTTCTTAAAGAACGGAATGCTGAGCTTGGTCGTATAGCCCGGTAGAAAATAGAGGACCAGCGCGATCGCCAGGGCCAGCGCCACTTGCGCCGTGAACTTCTGCCACGCCGACAACCCCTTCGATTGGGCCTTGATGAATTTGAGATAGTCGTCGACAAATCCAATTGCTCCAAACCCCAGCATGGCGGTGAGAACCAGCCAGACGTAGGGTTTCGCAATATCGGCCCAGAGGAGCGTCGAAAGGACCACGGCGAAGAGGATGAGCATCCCGCCCATGGTGGGCGTGCCGCTCTTCGCCAGATGACTTTTGGGGCCATCACCGCGAATCTGCTGACCCAGCTTAATGTCTTGCAACTTCTTGATCACCCACGGGGCCAGTACAAAAGCGATCAAGAACGCCGTCACCGCCGCATAGATGATACGGAAGCTCAAATATCGAAAGACGTTCAGGAACGAATAGTCTGTATGAAACGGATACAGCCAGTTGTAGAGCATGCAGTCTTTACCTTAACAATGACCCGCCCGTTCGACCGACTCGTGAGTCGGAAGACGCCGACCCTTTACGATGCCTGCTTGATGACTGCCCTCATCCCTGTCAGCGCCTGCACAACCTGTTCCATTTTCATGCCGCGAGAGGCCTTTACCAACACCACGTCACCTTGCCGCACAATCCTCTTGAGGTGATCAGCCGCCGCAGCCGCATCGACCACTTCGTCGATCTGCAAACCTCCCATCCCGCCCTGTCGGGCTCCTTCCGCAATGGCCCGACCCAACGTCCCGCAGACGATCAGCCGGGACAGGCCCTGTGTGGCAAGGAATTGCCCAACGTCCCGGTGCATGAGACCGGCCTCAGAACCGAGTTCGAGCATGTCTCCCAATACAGCAATCCGTTCGCGCGCCGGACTCCATTGGGCCAACAATTGGAGCGCCGCTTTCATCGATGCAGGGTTGGCGTTGTAGCAATCATTGATGAAATGGACGCCGTGATGAGTCACCACCTGCGACCGCATCGCGGCAGGACGAAATCGGCCCAGCCCTTGGGCAATCATCGAACCGGACAAGTTCAACGCGGCACCCACCGCCGCGGCGGCGAGCGCGTTGGTGACGTTGTGGGCGCCGTGCACCTTGATTCGAACGATCGTGGGACGGCTTTTCCCAGGGAGATGCAAGCGAAAGATCGTGCCTTGGCGCGCATCGGACGTGACCCCGCTCGCGCGAACATCGGCCCTCTCTGAAAATCCAAATGACAGAACACGGCATCGCGCGCGCGCAGCGAGGTAGTCAAAGTAGGGATCATCGGCATTCAAAATGGCCATGCCATCGGATGGAAACAGATCCAGCAATTCCGCCTTCGCTTGCGCCGAGCCTTCCATGCTTCCGAAGAACTCGAGGTGATCGGGACCTATATTGGTAATCACACCGATCGTGGGCCTGACAATCTCACAGAGCCTGGTCGTCTGCCCCTGCTGATCCACCCCCATCTCAATGACGGCCGCTTGGTGGCGAGCCGTGAGCCGAAACAGGGTAGAGGGAACCCCGATCCGATTGTTGAAATTCCCCTCGGTCTTCAGCACCAGCCACCGTTGAGCCAATACAGCCGCCACCATCTCTTTGGTCGTCGTCTTGCCGTTGCTCCCGGTCACCGCCACCACGGGAATGTTGAACCGACTGCGGTAATGCGTCGCTAATTGCTGGTAGGCAAACAGAGGATCACGCACACCGAAGAGAAAGGGTACAGATGATCCCTCGATCCGGCGTACCGCGGCAGAACTTGAGGGAAGGCGATATTCATCGTGAACGATGGCTCCCGCCGCGCCCTTCGCAAGTACGGCCGGCACGAACTCGTGACCGTCGAATCGCTCGCCTCGGAGCGCAACAAAAAGATCGCCGCGGCGAACCGATCGGGAATCCGTGCTGATCTGTCTGATCCGGCGCTTCCCCGATAACGAGTCCTGCCCCGCGAGGACTTTCACGCTGATGACCTCTCGTAACTCCTCGACCGTAAACAGTCCCATTAACTCCTCACCTTGCACAGTCCCGGTCGTGGCCTGGATTCTCACGCGCAATCCCGCAATTGCTGAATCGCCTCGCGAGCCACCTCACGATCGTCAAAATGAAACTTCTTCGTCCCGATGATTTGATAGTCCTCATGCCCCTTGCCGGCAATGAGCACCATATCGCCTCGTCGTGCCTCGCGAATGGCGGCGCCGATCGCTTCACGGCGATCCGGCACCAAGCGATACTGCACATGATGACGGTGCGCTAGCGCATCGCGCACGCCGATCTCAACTTCTTGAAGGATTGCCATCGGGTCTTCGGTTCGAGGATTGTCGGACGTCAAGATCACCACGTCGCTGTATTCCACGGCAGCTCTACCCATCTTGGGCCGCTTCCCTCGATCCCGATCGCCACCGCACCCAAACACGGTAATAATCCGATCGGTCTTTAATGCTTGAGCTGCTGTCAGCAGCCTGAGAAGCGCATCTTCCGTATGGGCATAATCGACGACCACGGTAAAGTCTTGCCCGGACGAGACCCGCTCGAAGCGACCTGGAACATTGGCGATATGGGCGGTCGCTTCGCAGATCTGATCGGTCGTCGCCCCTTCGTGCAGCGCCACCCCAATCGCCCCCAGTAAGTTATAAACGTTGTGCTCTCCGACCAACCGACTCTCGACAGTGAACGACCCCGCGGGAGTCGCCGCCGTGAACGTGGTACCGGTTAGCGAGAGACGCACTCGTTCCGCCTTAAGATCGGCCTGGTTTTTAAGGGCATAGCCCCAGACCGGCACAGGACAGGCCGCACGGATCGTGGCACCTCGTGGATCGTCCAAATTGACAATCGCGCGCCTCCCTGCCTTCTTCCCTCCGGTCAATCCGGTAAAGAGTCTCAACTTCGCTTCAAAGTACTCGTCCATGGTGTGATGAAAATCGAGATGATCTTGTGTAAGGTTCGTGAAGACCGCCACGTCATACTCGCAACCCGATGTTCGGTCTAACGCAAGCGCGTGGGACGACACTTCCATCACTGCGGCAGTGAGTCCGCTCTCGACCATCTTCGCCAAGAGCGCTTGAAGATCAAGCGCGCCTGGCGTCGTGTGAGGGGCCGGTAGTGTTTCCTGCCCGATCTGGTACCCCACCGTGCCGATCAACCCCACCCGCCGGCCGATCCATTCCAGCAATGCTTTGCAGAGATACGTCGTCGTCGTCTTCCCATTCGTACCCGTCACGCCGATCATCTTGAGGCGAGCGGAGGGATCCCCATGAAACCGGCTGCCGAGAAACCCAAGCGCCTTGCGCGAATCAGCCACCCGCACGAACGGTATCGACCCCGATGCCACAGACGCCTGCGCAATCACCGCAAGCGCCCCAGCCTTGATGGCCTGCTCGACAAATCCATGACCATCGGTGCACCCACCCTTCACGGCAACAAAAAGGCTCCCGTCCGTCACCGCTCGCGAATCGTCCGTGATCGCATGCACCGGACGACTCACCGTGCCGCGCTGCTCCAAAACCTCGACCTGCCCACGAAGCGACAGGAGCAACTGCGTGAGGGTGACAAGGTCGCGCGCCATGGCCGTTTAGTGATCTTTCATCGCCAGGGCGATTTTCACAGTGTCTTCTCTGGACACGCCAAGATAGTTGAGCACCTGCTCCCCGACCCTCCGAAAGACTGGCGCCGCCACAGCCCCGCCCCAGGCTTCGCCTTGAGGTTCATCGAGAACGACGATCATCGCTAACCGTGGAGATTCTGCCGGGACATATCCGACAAACGACCCGACAAACTGCGTAGAAGAATAGGCCCCGGTTCGCGAATCGATTTTTTGCGCAGTCCCGGTTTTACCCGCCACGCGGAAGCCTGGAATAGCCGCCTTAGTTCCCGTCCCATTCGTCACGACACCTTCCAGCATCGTCGTCATCGTCCGGGCCGTATCCGGTGACACGACTCGCCGCTTCACTTGTGGTCGCACCTCCTTGAGCAAGCGACCTTTCTGATCGCGCACTTCAGATACCACGTAAGGTTTCATCATCACGCCCCCATTGGCGAGAGTCGCCACTGCTGACACCATTTGAAGGGGCGTCACCCCGATCTCCTGCCCCATCGAAATCGACGCCGCCGATCGACGGCCCCAGTCTTTGGGCGCCTTCAAGAGCCCGTTCACTTCACCCGGCAGGTCGATCTCGGTACGTTGGCCGAATCCGAACGCTTGGAGATAGTGATACAGCCGCTGTTCTCCGAGGGCTATCCCAGTTTTAGCAGCGGCAATGTTGCTGGACTTTTGAATCGCCTCAGAAAACGTCATCCACCCCAGCTTCTCATGGTCATGAATCGTCGTACTCGCGATGACCATCTGGCCGTTTTCACCGAAGACCATGGAATCAGGCGTCATTACTTTTTCTTCAAGCGCCGCAGCCGCAACCATCGCTTTCATGGTCGACCCGGGCTCATACGTATCGGTCAGGGCGCGATTGCGCCACCGATCTGGCGTCAATGCAGCAACGACATTCGGATCGAATCGTGGACTGACGGCCATCGCGAGAAGCGCACCGGATTGCGGCTCCATGACGATGATCGTCCCCGATTTTGCACGGGTATGAGTGACGGCCTCTTCGAGTTCTTTTTCTGCAATGTATTGGATGACCTCATCGACGGTCAGCGTCAGGGCATGTCCGGGCGTCGGCGCTTGCTCCGCCAGACCCTTGGGAAATACCGTGCGGCCTAACGCATCGCGCTGTAATACGGTCACGCGTTTCTCTCCATGCAGATGCGAGTCGTATCGACGCTCGAGACCCTCAAGTCCTTGCCCATCCATCCCGGAAAATCCTAGGACATGGGCCAGCAATGGACCCTTGGGATAAAACCGCCGTCCCTCCATCACCACGCCGATGCCGTCTAGCGATAGCTGCTCCAGCCGACGGCCTTGCTCAGGCTCGATCTTTCGCGCCAACCACACGAAGCTCTTGTCTTGCCCAAGCTTTTTTTCAAGCTCAGCGCTTCGAATATGGAGCACCGGAGAAAGATGACGGGCGACGGTCGATGGGCTCTCCAGCGACGTCGGTACGCCGAACACGGACGGCACCTCCACATTCATCGCGAGCACTTTGCCGTGCCGATCCGACACCATGCCTCTGGCGCCCTCGAAAGTTACGGTCTTCTGATGTTGCCGATCGGCCTTGGCCGTAAGTTCTGCTGCTTGAAGCACTTGGAGCGTAACCAGCCGAAAGAGAATAATGCTGAACCCGCAAAGAAGCAGGAGCAGCATGACGTAGCGACGACCACGAGAAGGGCCGGCAGTCACTCTCTCTCCCCCCCGATTGATTCATGTTTCGCCACACGAACTTGTTCCACGGATGGGAGCGATAGGCCCGGAGCCTCTCCCGGCAGATGCACAATCAGCACTTGCCCCTGCTGCGGCGGAACCAGCCCCAACTTTTCTGTCGCCACCTTCGCGATCCGCGCTGGCGCCGTCAGCGCAGAAAACTTCACTTGCAATTGATCCCGCTCCCGCTCCAGCAATACTTTCTGGGTCTTCAATCGTTCGATCTGATAACCCAACCGAACGACATCCACACGCTCCCACACAAACACAAAGACCAACAGCACCCCAGCCACAATCGTCAACGTCTTCATGAATGACCCTCCCTGGATACCCGCTGAGCAGCCCGCAACTTGGCGCTGCGAGATCGAGGATTCCGGTCCGATTCTTCCCTGGCAGGGATCTGCGGCTTCTTGGTCAATACCGTCAGTGCAGGATCATCCTTGCCGGAGAGCGCACGTAACGTGTGTTTCACAATCCGATCTTCGAGCGAATGGAATGAAATCACACAGAGGCGGCCGCCGGGAGACAACACATCTACCGCATCGCGCAATGCCGGCTCCAGGCAATCAAGCTCGTGATTCACTGCAATGCGAATGGCTTGAAACGTGCGGGTGGCGCAGTGAAGCCGACCATGCCGATAATTCGCCGGAACCGCCCCCTCGATCACTGAGACCAACTCTTTCGTCGTTGCCAGAGGATGGCGTTCGCGCGCGCGGACAATGGCCCGCACAATTCGTCGAGAAAACCGTTCTTCGCCGAATTGAAAAATCGCGTCGGCCAGTTGCGCTTCCGGCCATCGATTGACCAAGTCGGCTGCGGTTCCGCTCATCGATTGATCCATTCGCATGTCCAACGGGCCATCCCCTTGAAAGCTAAAACCTCGAGCAGGTTCTTCCAACTGTGGGGACGAGACCCCAAGATCAAACAGAATTCCATCGACCTGGCCAATGCCACAGGCAGTAAGATGCCGTTTCAAATCCACAAAATGACCATGGAGAAGGAACACGCGGTCGCCGAATCGTGCGAGCCTTTCTCGGCTGGATGCGACGGCCACCGCGTCGCAATCAAGCCCAATAATCTTGCTGTCAGGGCCGCCCGCCTCAAGAATTTTTTCAGCATGCCCACCATACCCCACCGTACAGTCAAGATAGACGCGACCATTCCCTTGAACGAGCCAGAACAGCACATTTTCTGGCATGACCGGGATATGTCGAGAGGCCTCCATAATTTTTTATTGCCCAAATTCACCCACTTTCTCCCACTTAGGGGCGCAGTATACACTCACTCAAAGACTTGTCAATAGAAAATTCATGGACTTAGGAAGCCTGGAAGGTTTCTGTT
>JBDSDL010000238.1:0-17205 GCA_039920585.1 Nitrospiraceae bacterium
TGCTCCGGACTGCCGTAGCTGCCATGCAGAAAACCGCGCGGACCCTCAAGGAGGATGAACAGCTGCTCTCCATCGAAGACAAAGTCGCACCGGTTTCCGAAATTTTCCGCCTGCAAAACGCCGCAGAGTTACAAGAAGCTGAAGACCGGTATCTGCCTAAAGGCGCCGAAGACACCTGCGCCATTGTCCTGGCCGCCTCCCGCGGAAAAGAACTGGGAGAACTCACCGAACAGCAACCAAAAACGATGGTCAACATCCAGGGCACCCCGATCCTCTCCCATATTGTCGATGCCTACAATGCCGTGGGCATCAAGGATATTGTGGTGGTTCGGGGGTATAAGAAAGAAGCCGTCAATCTGCCCAACCTCACTTATGTCGATAATGACGACTTTGCAGACACAGGCGAACTGGATTCCCTCTTGAAAGCCCTCCGATCCCGGAAAGGACCGGCACAGAGTACGGTCGTTTCCTACGGCGACGTGCTGTTCAACAAATATATTCCTCAATCTCTCTGTCAGGAGACGGATGACTGCGTGATTTTCGTCGACAGCAATTGGCAGGAGCAGAGCAGCTATGCCCGCCTCGGCGGCTTTACCGAGTGCACCATTCCCAATTCGCGAAGAGCCTTCAACGCCAAGATCTATCTCAAACAATTGGGAGACAATCTTCCCAAAGAATCCATCCACGGGGTCTGGATGGGGTTCCTCAAAGTTTCACCCGGCGCCGCCACACTCATCACCGGCATCATTGCGGAACTGCTGGCCAAACCAGCCAACCGCAAAGCCGGCATTCCCCAACTGCTCCAAGAACTGTTGAAGCGGCAATATCCCATCCGGGTGCTCTATACAGCCGGTCACTGGCTCGACATCAACAGCATCGAGGATGTGGTCCAGGCGGGAAACTTCTAGTCGGGTGCCTCAGGTCTGTCTGGTCTATCTAGTTGGTCTGGTTTCTCTGGGGCCTAACGCACAGCAGTGAGGTCAGCCAGGCACACGCTTGAAGTCTGTTACTCGACTTCGACCTCCTGATTTTTAAGAAATCGCGGGCATATACTGGGCTCCCTGAGCCTCTAGCAGGTTGCGGAAAAACTCGCTGTTCACCCTTCGACAAGCTCAGGGCGAACGGGGCAATGATGACAAGCAAGGAGTTTTCCTCGTTCGTGGTGAGCCTGTCGAACCACAAACCGAGTTTTCCGCATTCTGCTAGTGGGCTATGAAGCGGAAACCAGACATACAGGCTCTTTGCGCAAGGATATCAAGAAAGGCAGAACCACGGACGTGACCAATCTAGCCAACCTTGATGTGATCCGTCTCTATCTACGCCAGCAGTTCCCCAAGCACTACATCGCCGATTTCGAGGAAGGCACCAGCCGCGCGCATGTCTTCCGTATCGATGGGCCGCATGGCCACCCCCTCCATTACGCTATCCTCGGGCTCGACTTTCTTCTCGGCCAAACTGTCGAAGGCCTGCAACAGACTCTCCTGTCGTCCGGCCTGGGAGATAAGCTGAAAGAAGCCGGAACCTCACCTGTGACGGTCTCAAAGACAGGGTTCAGCACCGAAGGCACGATCACTATCGTCTGATCACCACTGCCAGGTCACCCCCCCACCCTGACGTTCGAAATACCGACGACGGCTGCTCCTCTCAAGAATCCCTCTGGTAGCCCTGGAGAGGACTTCAGAATTTCTCCACGTTGTCATACGGGTAGGGGCAGGCAGACCATTCTCACTGCACGCAACATTCTCACCCGCCCAACCCCGAGCGCGTCGAGAGGCGCTCTTGTCCCAGGTAAGCACTGATCTATCGTGCGCGTTCTGCGAGCAAGAAAGCCAGCTTGGCGTACCCATCCCCCCTCACATACCCCTCCAACGATAGGTTGACAGCCGGAAATCCAATCCTTGAGAATGTCGACATGGCGTATCGTGTGGTGATTGAACGGTTGGAGTTTCAAGGGCGTTGCGGGGTCATGCCGGCAGAGCGGCGTCGACCGCAGCCCTTGGCGATCGATTTGGAATTGGACTGCGAAGGAACTGCGGCCGAGGTTGCTGACCAGATCAACAAAACTGTGGACTATGCCCACGTTGCTGAGCGGATCATCGAATTGGGAGAGACTCAGGACTGTGCGCTCCTGGAAACTTTCACGGAACAGGTGCTCACAATGTTGTTCACAGAATTCCCTGTTGCGAAGGTCTCACTCTGGCTCAGAAAATTGGCGCCTCCTCTCTCACACATAACCGGATCGGTTGGCGTGAAGGTGGAACGGAGCCGCATGGCACATCAGCCGCAACAGACGGATCACGCTCCCTCGTCATTCTTATCGCAACAACTCCAGCTCCATCGCTTACCCAAAGGCCGCGCGCTCGATATCGCGACCGGGTCTGGACGTAATGCGCTCTATCTGGCGTCGTACGGATTTCAGGTCGATGCGATGGATCGCGACGAACAGGCCATGGCACAGCTCGCTGCCACGGCGAAACAACGAAACCTCCCGAACCTCACTGTTCGAACGGTGGACCTCGAACGAAAGACAGAGGAACGACCGGAATTTCCAAAGCAGGAATATGATGTGGTCGTCGTGTTCTTCTATCTCCATCGGGCACTGTTCCCCGCTATGATCGATTCGCTGAAACCAAACGGGGTCTTGATCTACGAAACCTTCACCATCGACAACTACATGCGCCATCGCCATCCACGCCGATGGGAGTTTTGCCTCGCGCACAATGAATTGCTGAGACTCACGTCCACTCTCCGCGTGCTGTCGTACGACGAAGGCGAACACGACGGCAGCCACAGACCAGGCTCTGTGTTCACCGCGCGCCTTGTGGCTCAACGAGCAGGCCCCAGCAGCCTGCCGCACGAGTCGACATGAGTCGTCTCGATCTCCATCTCCATACAACCCACTCCGATGGAAGCCTCGCACCGGCTGAGGTGCTACGGCTCGCCCACAAGGCAGGGGTCAGCGCGCTGGCTATTACGGACCACGACATTGTCACCGGCATTCCTGAAGCCATAGCAACCGGAGCTGAGCTGGGTATTGAAATCATTCCCGGCGTGGAAATCAGTTCCTTCGTTGGCAAGAGTGAACTCCATATCCTTGGCTATTGCATAGACTGGCAAAACCCGGAACTGATTCGACGCTTGGCTACCTTGCGCGAGAGCCGGCATACCCGTAACCCACAGATCATCGAACGGCTGCGCTCATTGGGGCTGGACGTGACATACGAAGAGGTACGAGCCCTGGCCGGCACGGATGCGGTCGGCCGCCCGCATATTGCGCGGCTCTTGATGGACAAGAAATATGTCACGTCTGCCAAAGATGCCTTTGACCGGTATTTAGCAGAGGGGCGCCCGGCCTATGTGGCGCGTGAACTGCCCAAGCCGGCGGATGCCATCGCTTGGATCAGAGCCGCTGGTGGCGTAGCTGTGCTGGCCCATCCTACCTGGGCTAAGGTGTCCGGGGAAGGCCTGAACACGCTCCTGACAACATTGAAAACCGAAGGCCTCGGCGGCATCGAAGTCCACTACAGTACGCACACGAAGCGACAGACGACGGAGTATCTCGACCTGGCCAAGCGGCTGAACATGCTAGTGACCGGTGGAAGCGATTTCCACGGCATCACCAAGCCAGACATCGAAGTTGGTACGGGCCGAGGTGATTTGAAAGTTCCCCAGAGACTGCTTGAGCCGCTCAAAAAATCTGCCCTCCGCGTTTGAGGTTTATCTGGTTTCTCTGGTTAATCTAGTTCAAGCAAATGAACGAGACAAACCAAACAAACCAGAGCAACCAGTCGGTTTCTACGCTTCACGGGTGTCGAGAGCGCCGCTGCTCATTTCTTCCAATTCGTTGACTCTCCTATCCCATCCGCTACACTTTGAGGCATTCACGAACCTCCTCAGAGGTCCCTATGTCGAAATCCTGGACTTGGATCGCTCCCTATACCTTTGCCATCGTGGCTGTGCTCCTGGCCGGCCCCTCGCTGAGCAGCCTGGCAGTGGTCCAATCTATCTCAGTTCCGTATGCGAAACTCAGTGGGCCTCACGCCATTCGGTTGATGGCAAACCTCCTCGCACTCGCCATCCTTTTGATTTTCGCCCTCGTTGCCTCTCGGAACATCCCAGACAACGGTCGCGGATCGAGCTTTCTCCGCCGACTCATCCTTCCGCTCACAACTCTCATCGTCGTGCTCTTCGTCAATAAAGCGTTCAGGACCGTGGGCCTGCCGCTGATCGAACAGATAGGTTCCTCTCAATTCGCCATGGGGTATGCAATTGGTCTCATCGGTTCCGGCCTCTGGCTCTCGGCAGCCTGGATCATGAACCGGAATTCGCTACGTGAAGCGTTCGCTCCCCCCAGACAGACACGACGCCAAGAGGCGCAGGTGCTCTGCGAGGACGAGGACGTAGGACAAGAAGAAGCAGAGGCTCCATCAGAACCAAAGAATACAGCCGTCACGACAACGATCAGTAGCTACACGCCAGGCATGTTTGGGCGCTACAAGGTATTGAAAGAGCTCGGACGCGGAGCAATGGGGCTGCTCTACCTGGGAAAAGATCCGACGATCCAGCGTTTTGTGGCCATCAAGACCATGCGACTCGATCAGATCGACCACGACGACAAGCTGCAAGAGGTCAAGGCACGATTCTTCCGCGAAGCAGAATCCACCGGGCGTCTCTCCCACCCCAACATCGTCACCATCTATGATGCAGGAGAACAAGACGGTTTAGGGTATATCGCCATGGAACTCATCGAGGGAACACCCCTGAATCTGTGGGCACGGAAACCCAACTTGATGCCGGTCGATGAGGTTCTCCTGACTGTGGCTACCGTCGCGGACGCCCTGGACTACGCCCATCAACAAGGTGTCGTCCATCGCGACATCAAGCCAGCGAACATCATGATCACGAAGGATCGCGTCGTGAAAGTCATGGATTTCGGGATTGCGAAGATGGCCTCGAGCAGCAAGACACAAACGAATATTGTGATGGGCACGCCGACCTACATGTCACCGGAACAAATCGCAGGCAAGAAAGTGGACGGCCGGTCGGACATTTTTTCACTCGGCATCGTGCTATTCGAGCTCCTCACGGGACAGCTGCCGTTTACCGCCGACAACCTGTCGGCCGTCCTCTTCAGCATCGTCCACCATCCGCATCCCGCCATTCAACCATTGCGGCCGGAGCTTCCGCCAATGGTGCAGGAGATCGTGGATCGCGCGTTACAAAAAGAGTTGCCTTACCGCTATCGGCGCGCTGATGAATTCGCAAGCGAGCTCCGCGCCTGCCTGCAGAGTCTCGCGGCCTAAGGGAGGTGTCGTCTGGCGCTCGAACGATTGCATAGCGCCAAATCCGATACCGGCCTCAAACGGCCCCATAACGAGGATCGCTTTGTGGCCGACCCTCTGCTCGGCCTTTATGCCGTCTGTGACGGCATGGGCGGCGGCAACGCCGGTGAAATTGCCAGCGCCCTCGCAGTCGAAGCGATTCAGGCGCATCTGGTCGAAGCAACCCGGCACACAGACCTGCCGCTGATCGGCCCCTGCGATGCCACCGTGTCGGCGCCGGCCAATCGTCTTGCCAGCGCGATTCGTACAGCAAACGATGCCATCCATCGCGAGTCATGGAGCAGGCCTGCCTATGCCGGGATGGGTACCACCGTGGTCGCCGCACTGCTTCGTGAGGACGTGCTCGCCATTGCCCATGTCGGAGACAGCCGGCTTTACCTCGTTCGGAACGGAACAATCCAAGCTCTCACCACAGACCATTCCTGGGTTGCCGAACAGCTCCACAAGGGGCTCATCACGGAAGATGAGGCCAAACAGTCTTCTCGCAAAAACATCGTCACGAAAGCCCTCGGCGTCGAGAGCACCGTCGAGGTGGAGCTGACAGAGGTTCCGGTCAAGAGCGGAGACATGTTGTTGCTCTGCTCAGACGGACTGACCCGTGATGTCAAGGCGAACGACATTCTTCACGTCCTCAGTGGATCGGAAGACCTTGCCACCATGTCCGATCGCCTCATCGTCATGGCAAACGAAGCCGGCGGCGAAGATAACACCACCGTGGTCATCGTGGCCCTACGGGATGAACTCCAAGCCGGGCTGTGGGAGCGGCTAAAAAAACGATTCGCCGCGTAACGAATCACCGGGATCTTGCACAGGAGAACATACTATGCCTGAAATTCTGCCACAACCGGCCACACTGCTCGTCAAACTTCACGGGCAAGGCTCGCAGCATATCGAACTAACCCTTGAAACCTTGACGATCGGCCGGAAACCCGACAATTCTCTCGTCATCGAGGATCCCGCCATCTCAGGGCATCATGCGCGGATCGTGAAGGTTCAGGCCGTCTTTTTTCTCGAAGACCTGATGAGCACCAACGGCACTGCCATTAATGGCATGCCGATCACGCGCCACCAACTACGTGACGCAGACGTGATCACCATCGGCCAACACCGGCTTGTTTTCCAAGAGAATGTGACGGCCAGTACGGGAGCACCGACCCCCTTTGTCGATCTGGATCGAACTACGGTGCTCAGAGGAACGAACCGTACACCAGACGGACCGACGCTCACTGCCAAGGTCCTCATTGTTGCTGGAAAAACCGATCGAGTGGAATACCCACTCGCCAAACAGGTGAATGTCATTGGATCACAAGACGGAGCAGCCATTCGGTTGACCGGCTGGTTTGCCCCAAAATCTGCGGCGACAATCGCCCGCCGAGGCCAGACCTACTCCATCAGCCCTTCCAGGGGCGCGAAGTCTCTGCTCGTCAATGGCACGGAGGTTGTGGGACAACAGGATCTGAAGGATGGGGACCAGATCAAAGTGGCGGGTGTGACACTGACGTTCTCTGTGCTCTCTGAAACCAAGAATACCCTCGCTAATGCCCAGCGAGCTATTTGAAGAAAACGGTGCCCTTCGGAAGGGCCTGGTAGCACCGGTCGGAGACCTCCTGGCCGTGCGATTGTAGACACTGGAGGATTTGGCCGGTCCCAGGTTTGACTGCTCTGCAGAATTGTTTCACATCCTCGTCACACGCCGCCTTCAATCGACTTCGATCTTCCTTCCATTTTACAAAGCGCTCGCGCAACTGGCTTTGGCACAGCGGCGGAAGTTGTTTGGCACGCTGTTTCAGACAGCGTGTACGGTCAGAACCGTCCAGAGAATCGGGGCACAATTGTTCGATCTCGGCTTCGCATTTCAGACGGGAAGCCTGCAGCGATCGAGGATCCACCCCCGTCACAATTGGAGCTTCAACACTTGAGTCACGCGACCGATCATCGTCCGGACTCGACATGGCTGCCTCTGAAGGCAACGGAGGAGAGATGGGAATGGTTAAATCCAGCGTAGGTGGCGTAGACAGGAGAGACAAAGAACGTGCCGCCGGTCGACTCTCAGACGGCAGCGCAGCCGAAGATAACTCTTCTTGTGACGGGAAATTAAAAGCCACCGTCGCCCACACGAGCCCAAATCCCAGGATGGTCATTGCGCCGGCAATCATGCCGCCAGAGGATTGCTGCTGAGCCATGGTTACTCCCTAGTCTGAACAAACCCAGCATAGGATACGCCGTCAAAAAAATCGACGAATTGTTTGGTTTCTACTAGTCCCTGCCCAACATGCAACGCATCACAATATTGCAAGTCGTATGGAAAGGCAGGAGCACAGAACCGTGCGGGGGTGAGCCGAAAGAGCGAGCAAGAGGATGGTTAGTTATCTGGCGTTTCGACGATGTGATTCTCAAACCTGGTGCAGCCTTCGGCGAGCAGCCGATTGGTGAGCATTTCCCCAGGCCATTCGATGGGCAAATCGGCCGTGAAGATCCACACATCAGGAGAGGTCCACACGGGACCGTGGTCTTCAGGAAGTTCGGGGTCGAACAGATCGGTCCAGACCGGCATATACACGCCGTTTCCACATTGCGTATGGAGATGCACAATCGTGCGGGCACGGACGAGCGGGTCCAGATCGCGCCAGACTGCTGCAGTCTCATCTGCCAGCCGATGGAGCCGCACGGCGTTTTGCGCATCGAACATGGCATAGGCGGCGTAGACCGGTGCTTCGATCATATCGGGAGCCAGCGCCAACTCGGGGCATTGCGCCAGGAGGCCTTCAAGGAGCGCCTTACGGTGCCGGTCCTCCAGCGAGTCGGGCAGTCCTGAATCCGGCACACCGATCAATTCGAAAAAGAGAAACGCGGTACTCTCGACAGGCGGATAGAGCCGAGCGGCAATTGACGTGGCCCGCTGGGAATCCGCCACCGTGCTCAAATGGTCATTTAATCCTTGGAGGCTGAGCGGCTCTAGCGTCGAATCGGTCAACAGGCGCGACTCCACGCGCACCACCGTCCCGGCAGAGAGCCGGAGATGTCGATGCAACAGCTCCGCCGTCGCAACCGGATCAATCTTCAACTTGAGTGGATGTGCCAGATTGGCTTGAAGAGGAAGTTCCAAGGCCGCCATAACGGCATAGGCCAGTTTTTCATCGGCCGGCCCATTGATGAGCACGGAACAGGATGCCTCCGCGAGAAGATCGAAGAGCCATTCCGCCATGTCCTCGTCCAACGCCGCCAACACGGTTAAAAGATCATACTCACGTCCCTGCTCCAAGAACGCTTGCAGCGTATCGATGGCAGCCTCGGTATCGCCATGGTCATGGCGCCGAGCATTGATTAAGTGAACGAGATCTCTTGTGAGGGGATCAGGGCGAGACCAACTTAACATATCGACAGACTCCTACCGCACAATCGCGCAGCACCGCACCCCATGTTGCCAAACTTTTCCAGTGGTAGCAAGCGCTCCAACAGATTATTCCCACAGGGTCCGAACTGCCGATCGGATCACATCATGCTCACGATCCAATCACTTTCACCAACACACGCTTTCGTCTCAGACCGTCGAACTCCCCATAGAAAATTTGCTCCCACGGACCAAAATCCAATCGGCCTTCGGTAATCGCGACGACAACTTCCCGCCCCATCAGCTGGCGCTTGATGTGGGCGTCGCCGTTATCTTCTCCTGTCTCGTTGTGCCGATAGGTCGCACCCTGAGGAACGAGCGTATCCAAAAATCGGTCATAGTCCTTGAGTAATCCTGGTTCGTCGTCATTAATATAGACGCTGGCCGTGATATGCATGGCATTGACCAGCACAAGCCCCTCTTGGACGCCGCTCTTTTTGACCGCCGCTTCAACCTGCTGTGTGATGTTGAGGTAGGCGCGCCGCGTCTTCGTCTCGAACCACAACTCTTCGCGATAGGATTTCATGGTGTCGATCAGTGGACGTTCATTCTGCCGAACCGGACCGCCAAGATGCAAGTCGCGTCTATTCGGCCAAGGAGAATCAATCGGGCTCCTGCAGGTCTATAACGGAACCGATGTCCTTTAAAAAACCAACCCGGTCTTCACGACCACCGCACTCTCAACGAATTCGGCTTTCAGCGCATGCCAAAATCATCCTCCGTGAGCGCTATCTGGCCAAGAATACTGCGGGAACGACCATCGAGACGCCGACACAACTATTCTGGCGCGTCGCAATCAACATCGCGCAAGCTGAACGACTCTACCCTACGGCCAGCCGGATGCCCCACGCGGCTCAGCGCTGGTACGATTCCATGGCCCGGCTCGACTTTCTTCCCAATTCTCCCACACTGATGAACGCCGGATGACGTCTTCAGCAACTCTCCGCCTGTTTCGTCCTCCCAGTCAAAGACTCTCTGACCTCCATTTATGACTGTCTGAGACATCAGGCTCTCATCGAACAGCAAGTGTTTTCCCGCAGCTCCGCTCATTCTTGTTGAGTCCTGCGGCGCACACGTAGAATTCTTCAACAAAATTGACACCACGCGGTGATAATGATAGGTATTTTCACAGATTAGTCCATGTGGGACCGAATCGCTCAGTAGGGAGGTGCTCGATGGCTGCGCTCGTTGGGAACCCGACATCGGTCTTGAATCCTTTCGATTGGACGCTTCTCTTTGCCCGCCAGCCAGAACCGGATTTGGAATTCACGGAAGAGGAACTCGATCAAACGATCACCACGAAAGCACGGGGTCCGATAAACCCCCGCAAAAAATCTGGTGGGGGAAGCCCGATTCTCTGGGTGTTGCTCCTGGCTCTTGTCGGCGGCATTGCCTATGTCGCCACTATGGAGCCGGCGATGCTGGAAGAATGGCTGAGCCCTTACCTGGGCGAGAGCAATCCACCACCGCCGATAGCCACGAGACCGAAGCCGTTGGCCCCGGCGCCTGTGGCGCCACCGGCACCCGCGCTTCAAGCCGCTCCCAGTCCGAGTAACGAGGCCTCGGCCCCAGGAACCGCTCCAGACGCCCCAGCAACCGTTCCACCGCCCCAAATGGCAGCGGGAACCGCGGCACCAGTCGTGCCACCTCTCGACCCGATGTTCAGTGAAGGACAGAAAGTGACCGTTACCCTAGACGAAAGGGCTCCCGGTGGAAGCATTCTGTTGTTTGCTGACTCATTGAGCAGCAAGCCTGGGCTAAACGTTCGACCAGGAGTCTCACTGACCATCATGGACGGCGATTTACAGTCCGGTGGCTGGATGTATTTGGTGCGCACCGACGAAGGTGCAAAGGGCTGGGTATCTGAAAAACGTCTTCGCTTAAAGTTCTAGCCTCCTCGTTTTCTCGCACGCAAGCGGTCTCCTAAGTACACACATTCCGCCTGTTCAGGCGATATCCCTGTGCTATAATCCGCACGTTTTATATCTCTTAACCACACCCACAGTATCGAGACAATTCCATGAACACGCTCTCAGCGATTATCTTTGACTTCGATGGCGTGATCGCAGATACCGAGCCCCTCCATTTCGCCGGCTTTCGTCAGACGCTGGCTGAAATCGGCATCAGCCTGACTGAATCAGACTACTACGCCAACTACTTGGGGTGCGACGATCGGGGCTGCTTTATCGCCGCGCTCACCGCGCACCAGCACCCCACTGACCCCATCTTCCTCGCACGGCTGATGCAACGAAAAGCTCATGCCTATTTGGCGTCGGTAAAGGATCATCTGGTCATTTTCCCCGGGGTGCGCGAGTTTGTGTGCGAAGCCGCCGCCTACCCCTTGGCCATCGCGTCCGGCGCCCTCCGCCATGAAATCGAGGTGATCCTTGAACAGGCAGGACTCCAAAAAATGTTTCTTCATATCACCAGCGCTGAAGACGTGACCAGAGGAAAGCCCGATCCGCAACCTTTTCTCCACGCCCTCAATGCATTGAATCGGCCACGCCGAGAGCAGGCCATCACCGCTGAATCCTGCTTGGTAATTGAGGACTCCATCCCTGGTATCCGCGGCGCGAAAACCGCCGGAATGAAAGTCCTCGCCGTGGCGAACACACACACGATCCAAGATCTGCATGAAGCCCATGCAGTCGTCCAGAGTCTTCCACAGGTTCGTCTCAGCGAACTCCGCACACGCCTGTGGCCTGGCGCATAAGAGCCGAATGCTATGAGAATCTGCTCCCTGCTTCCGAGTGCGACCGAAGTGATTGCCGCGCTTGGCCTGAGCGATGAATTGGTTGGGATCAGTCACGAGTGCACCTACCCGCCATCGATCAAGAATGTGCCCGTCATGGTTGAACCGATGATTCCCTCTCACGGACTGGCCAGCGATGACATCGACAGACAGGTTCATCAGCTTGTGGCGTCAGGACAACGGCTCTATCGGCTGAACGACCATCTGTTGCGTGAGGCGCAACCAGATCTGATTCTGTCCCAAGATCTCTGTCATGTCTGTGCGGTCATGCCAGATCAGCTGCACGACGCCCTTCGCTCCATGCCTCACCAACCGACCATCCTTACAATGAACCCCAGTACGGTCGATGACGTAATAGACGATGTCGTACGGATTGGCGACGCCGCCGGTCGGTCAGCGGAGGGCCACCGTCTCGCCACACAATTACGTGATCGCCTGGACGTCATCCGAACTCGAGTCCAGGGCATCTTGCATCGCCCTCGCGTGGTCTGTATAGAATGGCTTTCTCCACTATACGTCGCAGGCCATTGGGTTCCTGAAATGGTCCAGCTCGCCGGCGGCCAGGATGTCCTCGCGGAGTCTGGCAGCCCCTCGCGGGTTGTAACGTGGGACGAGATCCTGGCCGCGGCTCCGGACGTCCTCATCGTGATGCCCTGCGGGTTTTCTGTTGAACGGACACAAACAGAGCTGTTCCAACTACTACAGCAACCGGGTCAATGGCGCCTCTCCCAGAACCTGGCGCAACGCACATTCCTGGTCGATGCCTCCTCCTATTTCAGCAGACCAGGCCCTCGCCTGATCGACGGCATCGAACTCTTGGCGGCCATCCTTCACTCGTCAGATCACAGCCACATCCATGAGTCCATGGCCTGTCGCCTTGGACCACTACCGATTCACCAACACCCATGACTTCACGCTCTGTCGCTGACGCGCAAGCTTATTGCACGGCTCTCACCAAGAAGAGCGGGAGCAATTTCTATTATTCCTTCCTCTTCCTTCCAAGAAAACGGCGCGCCGCAATGTACACGGTCTATGCGTTCTGCAAGGAAGTCGACAATGCGGTCGATGAGCCACCGACGGGAAGCAATCCTCAAGAGGAACTGCGGCGGTGGCGTGCCGAACTAGACGCGGCCTATCGCGGCACACCTACCTTTCCTGTGACCATGAGTTTGGCCGAGCATGTGAGGCAACTCGCGATTCCCCAGACCTATTTCGATGAACTGATCAATGGGGTCGAAATGGATCTCTCGGCATCACGGTATGCCTCGTTTCAAGACCTCTCGCTTTATTGCTATCGTGTCGCATCGGTCGTGGGGCTGATCTGCCTCCATGTCTTCGGCCCCACATCTGCCAGGGCACAAGACTATGCCGTCGCTCTCGGTATGGCGTTTCAATTGACAAACATTCTACGAGACATTGGAACAGACGCAGCCCAAGGTCGCATCTATCTGCCACAAGAAGATCTTGAAAAATTTAGCTGCACCGATCAGGCAATCCTCCAGCGGCAAGAGAGCGACGCCCTCCACGAACTATTCCATTTCGAAACCGCGAGAGCCCATGAATACTACGCCAAGGCGCAGGCGGCGTTCGAAGCCTTGCCGGCAAGCGACCAACAGGCGTTGACGGTCGCTGAAATCATGCGCGCGGTGTATTTCAGAATTCTGAAAAAAATAGGGGAACCGAGGCATCGGATATTCGGCCCTCGCGCCCGACTCTCAGCGAGTCGTCGACTGGCCGTGGCCGCCGGAGTGTGGTTCCGCGCCCGATCCTCGTGAGATCCCCTACCACCCAGTCCGTCGCGATTCTTGGAGCAGGCCTAGCCGGTCTCACCGCCGCCTACCGCCTCATCCGCCAGGGCTATCGCGTCACCGTCATCGAACGGCACCCCCTGCTTGGAGGCACCGCTACAAGCGAATTACCCGGCAACGACCCTGAACCCTTCACCATCCTCGGCTGTCATCACGCGACACACGCGTTACTACACTCGCTGCATTCCAATTTACAGCAGCCGGAAGAGATTGCCATCCCACTAGAGTTTCGCCTCCCTGACGGTTCCTTCGTTCATTACCCGCGTACCTCTTTCCCCGCTCCTCTTCACACCTGGGTGAACCTCCTGAGATTTGCCGGAATCCCCTGGAAGGAACGATGGCGACTGGCATCATGGGTGGAACAGCTGTGGGAAGGCGATACGGAGCTACCTGCCGATCTGGAGCAACGCACCGCCGCCGACTGGCTGGCATCAATGGGACAAAGCGCGCAGACGTGTCAGATCGTCTGGAATCCTCTCGCGCAGTGGTTGACCGGCAACGATCTCGCCACGATGTCCGCCGATGCCTTCGTGCGCTCGATGAAGCCCTTGTTCTTGAGCACTCATCCTGATAGCCGCATCTCGGTCGTGCAGAACTCGCTTCAGACCTGCTTCGTACAGCCGATCGCCGAGGTGTTGATGCGGGAGAGCGCCAGCATCTTGCGCAATCCTGAGGCGACACAATTCCGTTATGAGCGGAATCGCATTTCAGGTATCCAGTTAAAAGATGGTTCCTTGCTGCAAGCCGATTGGTATGTGACAGCCCTGCCCCCGCAACAGCTCACGCCCCTGCTTCCAGAACAATGGCTAACCCGCTACGCCTATTTTCAACAACTCGCAGAATTGCAATCGCTCGACAGCACAATCCTTCACATGGATGTCGAGCAACCCTGTGCCACTCCTCGCCTCATCCTGCTGAGTGACACATCTTTTTACTCGGTACTTGCGACAGCGACAACGCCTGATCGCACAGCCTTCTCCCTCATCACCACCGACAATCAGTTCGAACAGGTTCGCCCTGGCTCAAATCTTGATATCGCTATCCCTGACCTGCTTAGATCGTGGGGACTCCTCACACCTGACCGTAGGGTTGCAGCGACCCGCTGCCGAACGATGTCCAACGCCTTCCTCTCACTCAAGCCTGGAACCAAGTTACATCGACCCATCCAACGCAGTCCGATCGCCAACTTGCTGCTGGCTGGTAGTTGGACCGATACCGGCTGGCCTCCCAACCTCGAAAGCGCCATTGTCAGTGGCAACCGCTGCGCTGAAGCGATAGCCTCCGATAGGTCAGTTTGACGATGGCCATATCCGATGGTAGATCTATCGCTATGGAGAAGCCGTTCGCTAGACACGTTGTTTTAGGAGCAATCGTGCTAATGCTCACCGGGTGCGCACCCAGCCCCTATGAGCGTGGCGGCAATCCGCAAGGACTCAGTCAGCGAGATGTAGCGCGTGATTATTATGGAGTGCGAGTACAAAACGAGATTGGCAAACGGACAGCACTTCTACAGTCAGAGCTCTCCCTTCCCTTTCAGCGGAGGCCCCCAAAGCCCGAGCGACCACGCTCGCGCGCTGCATGGCATCTCGACCATCAACGCAATGCGCGATACCTGTTTAGTGGCAAAGGGCTACCGAGTGGAATAGCTATACCGTACTGGCCCGCAGATAGCACAGATCCTCGAACCGTTCCCCTCGAAGGTATTGTTGCAACCACGATCCATTCGCGTCTCGCATCCGCCAAACTGACATAGGTCACGCCATCGAGCATGAACGGGTGGATTGCAACCAGCGTCGTCAAGGCAGGAGAAGCACTCTACCTAGAAAGAGACGTGAGCGGATACGTCCAGCCAGTGCGCTCGAACTTGTCGTTGGTTGCCAGCAAGGGTACCATATCTTACCAACAGGCTTGATCGAGGACGGAGTTGACGGCGGAAAATACATACAAGCTGTCACTCGGCGCGCCCTTCATACAGAACGTGGTTTTTACGACCAGGTCTTGCTGCCCGTCGTTGTCCAGATCCACCAGCGCCTTGTCGAGACTCGAACAGTGCCTTGTCTTTGACCCCTGCCCCCTCAGCTCGAGCGGCTTCCAGAGAATCTGACGAGAAATCTCATGCTGGTATCACAGCCGCCCTCGGTCGTCCGCATCCCCACGAAACGCGTCCAGCACGCTTGCACAGAGCTTGCTGTCCCGACCCGCAACAAGCTGTTACCTTCGCTCACCAGCCCAGGCTACGCCTACGCTGATCATGAAGACGAGAAAAACGAATGCGAGCTGTTTCTTGAATTGCATACTGCACTCCTGTGACTCTACCCACCATTGGCACTGTGCGCGACCATTTTCCCTACGTTGACCTTCCATTGACAAGAAAAGTCGGCCCGCCTAAAATCCTTTTAGCCTTTCACCGGATCCCCTGCATCATCATGCCCCTCCTCGAACTCAGCAAGTCTCTGCATAACTGCCAACGTTGTAAGCTCGCGAAGATGGGCCGAACCCAAGTCGTGTTTGGCGTGGGAAATCCACATGCGAGCGTGATGTTCGTAGGGGAAGCGCCGGGCTTTAACGAAGACCAGCAGGGGGAACCGTTTGTCGGTGCCGCGGGAAAGCTCTTGAACGATCTCCTGCAATCCGCTGGATTGTCACGCAGTGATATCTACATTGCGAACGTGATCAAGTGCCGCCCCCCCAACAACCGCGACCCGGAACCGGATGAAGTCGAGACATGCAAACCGTTTCTGATGCAACAGATCGCGATGATCCACCCGAAACTGGTCTGCACGTTAGGGAATTGGGCGACGCAAGCTTTGCTGGAACGGAAGGTGGGGATTACAAAGGTTCGTGGCCAGGCTTTCTATTTGAAAGACTTTGTCCTCTTCCCCTTGCTACACCCAGCTGCGGCCTTGCACCAGGGGAGCATGCTCGACCCGCTTCGTGATGACTTCAAAAAACTGAGAGAGTTTCTGAGTCGAAATGCCAAACCAGTCGAACCCACCGCTGCTCCAGTAACTTCCCCCACACTCAACATCGAACTGCCACAACCTACCCAGATGGATCTGTTCGGGTCATAACTTGCACGTTTCGCTCATCATGTTTGTTTGACGCTGCCTGTCAAAGAGCATTTCCTTTCCATCACATATAGACGTGGCCCCATCTGTTTGAACAACAGCCCGAGTTTTTTAAGTGGCGTCTCTGCTGATGCTTAGGCTACCTGTTTCCCCGTCGACAGCATCACGGCATACGCCTCATGAGGTATTTGCATATCCAGGCTCGAATGCGGTCTGGATTGGTTGTACCAATCCATGTATTCCATGATCGACGGCATGGCATATCTCCACCGTGAACGTGACCGTCGAGGCAAAGACCATGCAGCTGACCCAATCCACGACGGCGGTCAGGTAGACAAACCTTTTGGCCATTGGAATATACGTCGTGTCGAGCACCCACACCTGGTTGGCCCGGTTGATAGTGAGCCCGCGCAGCAGGTAGGGAGACACGTCATGGTGGGGTGCTTCTTGCTGGTGCTCGGTTTTCTATACAGCGCCTCCATGCCATGCACGCCATCAGTGTACCCACGTGCTTTCGCCAGACCTTGAACCCCTCCCGATTCAGTTGGTCGCGCAACATGCGCACGCCCATGAACGGGTGTTCCAGGTGCAGCGCGTCCATTGCAAAAGACGATCATTCCGCGCTGTTCCGTTCAAGCACAACTTCCAACGGAACTACCACATTCTCTCTCAACACTGTCTTGTAAATCCAACGGCTCGCTGATCGAAAGACAGCGGTCTACAATTTTTTCAGTGCCGGTGTACCAAGGCTCAGCGCGAATTGACACCAAAGGAGGGGGCTCCACAGAGACTCGATTAGGAAGGAATGCCGGAACTGACTGAAGCCCTGGATCTCATGATCGCA
>JBDSDL010000239.1:0-6154 GCA_039920585.1 Nitrospiraceae bacterium
GATGTACAACGATACCGTGCTGGGGTTCAATAAGTCGGGGAAGGAAGTGGCGCGGATTCAAGTCGAAGAGCCGATTTACATTCGGCCGGCCGAACGGGTCAACTGGCTCTAAGGTTCAGCGAGACCAGCATGTGACCGGGGGCGGAGTTCCTTCAGGGACTCCGCCCCCTTTGTGTTTGACCCAAGCTTCTTGAGTCTTCACCGATCTTTTGGCTCAGGCCGTGGCTGCTCCTTCTGCGCACTTGACGCGCCCTACGAGGTCCAGTAGAGTTGCTGGAGTATACAGATTCCTCTATCACAATGGGGTATCATCGGCGTGACCTCTAGTCAGCAACCATCTGTCCCATTTGCCGCGCAAGCCATACCCTTCGACGAGTTTCTGGCTTCAGGAAAACTCCCGGACGGCTACCTCGCCAGCGAATATATCGCTCAACAATTTGTTGAACGCCTTGTGCACTATGTGCTCAGTGTTCCAACCGGCAGCTATACCATGGCTAATTTGGGACAGCTCCTTGAACAGATCGACTCTCGCACACAGGTCCTCTTCTTCAAACGTCTCAAAGAAACCAGCCCCGAGAGCCTCAAAGATTTCGCCCCGCTCTATTACGGATTCATGAACGAGTTTCATTCTCTCCTTTTTACCTAGCCCAACAATTTTTTCCTTGTCACTTTGGCATTCTCGTGTATAATCACGGGTGATAATTTGTGCAAAGGAGTGACATGAATCCAACCCTACAGCGAGCAGTAACCAGCTTCTATAATCTCATCTACGAGGCCCAAACATTTGCCACCACGATGTCACGGATTGACACCGCAGAACAGGAACATTACGCCGGACGGATAGAAGGGTTAAATTGGGTACTTGATCGCTGCCAAGAGCTCGAAGACATGGATGCGAACCTGACACCTTCGTCCCTCCAGCGAGTTCTCACGGAAGTTAAATCCGATCTTGACCACGAATTATCGGTTCAGAGGCGAGAAAAGGGACGTCGCGCGGATGGACGAGAGGAGGCGCTCAATTTTGTAGCTGATTATTTATCGAGTCTGATCACAGCAACAGACATTGAGTCAGCCAGGACACCGGCGGTGTAACATTTCCTGTCTCCAATCAGGCTCTCATCCCAGCTTCACCTGCCGCCTTCTTTCATGACGCATGGCCGATCAATAAGGTCATGCAAGAGAGGATCATTATTGCGCTGCGCCTCGGTGTCGTTGATCACATTACCTCAGTGTGGTCACGCATGATCCTAGCTTTTGGCCGTGGAGTACGACAGGATTCTGTGGTTTGTTGAGCGGACTAGCCGTCGATGGTCTGATGGAAACAGGGCAAGGGCTCTAGAAACTATTCCGGCACATCCCTAAGTTCCCGTCGAAGGATAGACCCAACGCCTTATCGTGAACTGGCGAGCAGACGGAGGCCGAACTCTCGGCATTGACCCCTCCGCCTCAAACTGCGTGGAATTATTTTATGTCAGGCCTTCCGCGTAGACCGACTAGCCCAACTTGGCCGACTAGTCTATCTCCCAGGATAGCTCGACAGCCAAGACCGGATGCCTCTAAACAACCGGACCAATTCAGATCGTTGAATGCCTCGTTACTCTATTGTCCTTCCTGCCGAGTGGCAACCCCAACAAGAGAGCGACTCCTGCTCGTGCTTCCGACCGGGAATCTGTACGAATATCTCTGCCAGCACTGTGGAGCATCGACCGGCTCCAAGACCGACAACGAATAGGCGATGGCGCTCGCTGTTGCGCTTCAAGACGATCGAGGAGAGAAGTGTCTTTTCCCTCAATACGCAAGAGACCGAACACTTCGATGAGATATGTCGAGTACGAATTTACCGAGGAGAACAGAGGTTAACCAGCCTCTGCTAGATCATCCCTTCCAGGGGAATGCCTTCTTCGATGAGCATGACAGGAATGTCTTCGCGGATCGGATACAGTATCTTCCGGTCGCTTCTGATCAACCCTCCGTCGAGGGGTTCTGCGACCGGCTTATTCGCCTTGTTTTTCAATTGTCCACGGCGTACGCCCTCGTTTAACTTAGCAATCAGCGCCGCATCAGCCAAACTTACATCTTGTTTCGTATCGGGGCAACATAGAATGGCGAGAAGATCCTTGTCGATATTGACCGGACGCCTTGCTTCCGCAGATTCCATCATAACGCCCCCCGTGTGAACCCGACCGATACTACTTTGATAGAATAGATCACCAAGACTGATGAGATCAAGCCCTGGGCGCAGACTCTTTTTACGGTAATGGTTTCTGCTACACTACTCACCTTCGCTTGACTGTATCGAAGGAAACAAGCGGCGATGTCAAAAGCTTTATGGAAATACTTCTTGGCCGGCCTGTTGGTCCTCGTGCCGACCTGGGTCACATTCTTGATCCTTTCCACACTATTTCATGCACTCAACGAATTGATCCAGAACCTCCCCTGGAATATCGAAGCTCGAGAAAGTCCCGGACTCAGCCTCGTTCTGTTTCTGTTCCTTGTTGTTATTGTCGGCGCCATCGCCACCCATGTAGCTGGGCGGCGCATCATCATTCAGGTAGAGCGGTGGATTGATCGTGTTCCGTTGGTCCGCAGTGTCTACGTCACCCTCAAAGGAATGACCGATCTTCTTAACTTCCGTTCTCGTTTCGGGCGCAGTACCGTGGTGGCCTTTCCATTCCCTCGCGACGGTCTATGGGCGATCGGTTTGGTCATGGGAGCTGCACCGCCATTGCTGCAAGTCGCACCACCGACAAGTTTAATCATGGTTTTTGTGCCCACGGCTATCCATCCGTTCACCGGCTTCCTTGCGTTTGTTCCTCAGCCACAGTTGCGTCCAATCAATCTGTCACCGGAAGACGCCGTCAAGATGGAGTGTACTGCTGGTTTGTACAGGCCGAAAACTGGATGGCTACAAGCCCCAAAGACAATGGCATGAACCTCATGACAGCCTTGGATCACCTGAATGTCCGACTCGCCAGGCCAGAAGATGCCGCGACAATCGTGTCGTTTAGTGCGGCCATGGCTTTTGAAACAGAAGGACGCCGCCTCAATCTCGACCGCCTGCATGACGGAACCATTGCCCTCCTTAAATCTCCCGATCGTGGGTTTTTCATGGTCGCCGAATTGGAACAAGCCGACAAACGCCAGCTGCTAGGGCAGCTGATGATCACCTATGAATGGAGCGATTGGCGCAACGGCGCATTTTGGTGGATTCAGAGTGTGTATGTCGGCCCCGCCTGGCGTCGCCAGCGCGTCTTTCGCCGAATGCATGAAACCGTGATGGCCACTGCCAAAGCAAGCCCGAACGTTTGCGGGGTTCGTCTGTACGTCGAAGAAAACAACGGCGCTGCGCAAGCAGTGTACCGTAAGGTGGGACTCACTCCGTCATCCTATGCCATATTTGAAACTGATTTTGTCCTGGCACGCACAAGAGTTTAGAGGATTGTCCGACCGACGCCTAACAAAAGGAGTGATCGTGTTATTTTTCAAGCCGCTGACTGGCATCATCGTCCTGGCCCTGGTCATGATTCAAGGCTGTGCCTTCAGCCGAGGCACCCTTGGCGAAGACATCAGATCCGAGTCCGTCGCTGCGATCAAGAAGGCCACGACTACGAAGGCCGAGGTACTCGATCTACTCGGGGCACCGGATCGGCTTCTGCAAGTAAATGGCCGTGACGTGTTTCAGTACTATCGGTACGACGCCAAAGTGGGCAGCCTGCTTCTCATCCTCGTCAATTTTTCACGCGTGTCAATCAAGAGCGATGACCTATTCGTCATTCTTAACCGTGACGGGATCGTCGAGGATGTCATTTTATCGAAACGCACGGATGGACTAAATTTCCGATTCTGGCCCTTTGGAGAATGAGATGAAGCTCCCTTTGTCCGGGGTTTGCCTCATGCTTCTAGTCGCAATTATGTGCGTGTCCTCCGCTGGCTGTAATGTGGTTCGCATCACCTTAAATACCCCGCTCACGCCGAATGACGTGGCCTTTGTCGTTCCTGGGCAAACCACGTTGGCCGATGTGATTGCCAAGCTGGGCACGCCCGATTCCATTACCGAGTCGAATACGGGAGTCGTTGCAACGTACCGTTTCCTCGACATGAAATACTCCCGTATCAATTTCGGCTGGTTACTGAAACCCTTTTCGCCCGTCGACACGGATCTGATCATTTCGCGTACTGGTTTTGGCACCGATGCGCTCGAATTGCTCTGTGACTCTAATTGGGTCGTCACACACCAGAGTTTTCTTCGTCGTCTCTCCGATCAACGTTTCAATCCGAATCCCTTTTGACACTCAGTTCTTTGCCCCCCCAGCGGATTGCCGCACTCCATTGGCCCCGCTATAATGACAAGCTATGGAGCCAGAATTATCCGATCACATTTTGCACCTTCCCACTGACAACACATCCTCTTCCTATATCCCGGCCGATAAGGACACAGAATTTCTCCAGCGGGAAGAACTCCGCTCCATCCGCATCGGACTCGAGCTTTTAAAGCCCGAGTTAATTCAGCGTGAACAGGGTATCCGGTCGACCATCGTCGTGTTCGGCAGTGCGCGACTACGAGAACAGGCTGCCGCGAAGCAGGCGCTCCACATGGTCGAAGAGGAAGCCGCTCGATCCCCACAGGACCCAACGCACCGGCAAAGGGTGGCGACCGCGCAGAGGCAACTTGCCCTCTCAAAATATTATGACGTGGCTCGCGAGTTCGGACGGCTTGTTTCCTCGACCTGCCAAATCGATGGCCGTTGCGACTACGTCATTGTCACTGGCGGAGGACCCGGCATCATGGAAGCCGCGAACCGAGGGGCGGCGGACGTGAACGCAAAATCGATCGGCCTCAACATCACTTTACCTCATGAACAGAGTCCCAATCCCTACATTACACCTGAACTCTGTTTCCAGTTTCGCTATTTTGCCATCAGAAAAATGCACTTCTTAATCCGCGCCAAAGCACTGGTCGCATTTCCCGGAGGATTCGGCACTCTCGATGAGCTATTCGAGACGTTGACGCTTCTCCAGACAGGCAAGACCGAAAACGTGATGGTCGTGCTGGTTGGACGGGACTTTTGGGAACGCCTGATCAACTGGCACTGGCTTGTCGAGAACGGGCTCATCGTCCAGCAAGATCTTCAACTGTTCCGCTATGCTGAGACGGCTCAGGAAGCCTGGGAGCTGATCAGCCGCCACTACGGGGTGCCTTCATCATGAGACTCTCGTTCCATGGGGCCGCGCGCTCAGTGACGGGGAGTCGTCATATGCTTGAGGTGCCGGGCTTCAAACTCTTGCTGGATTGTGGGCTTTTTCAAGGACGCCGAGACGAGGCTTATCGGCAGAACCGAGATTTGGGCTTCGACCCCAAATCGCTCAATGCAGTTTTGCTATCCCATGCCCATATCGACCATTCCGGCGCCTTGCCGGTACTCCAGATGCACGGGTTTTCCGGAAAAACGTACCTCACCAGAGCGACCGCAGATTTAACAGAACTCATGTTGGATGATTCGGCTCGTGTGCAAGTGAGTGACTGCAGCTACGTCAACAAGAAGGAGATGCGGAAGGGAAAATCCTGTGCCCGACCACTCTATGATTCCGACGACGTCCGTAAACTCGTCCGACGATTCGAGGGCGCACGATACGGAGATCTGCTTAAGATCGCTCCACGCGTCACGGCATCCTTTCACGACGCCGGCCATATCTTGGGATCAGCGGCCATTCGGGTGAAATATACGGCACGAGGGAATACTACCACCGTGCTTTTCAGCGGTGATCTTGGCCGCTCTAACATGCCCATCCTTCGCGATCCTGAACCACCACCTCCATGCGACGTGCTGATTCTTGAGTCGACCTACGGCGATCGCCTGCATGAAGCCGATAGGGAAGCCATGAAACAGAAAGCACTGGAACTCCTTCTCCACGCGAAAACCCACAAGAGCAAGATTATCGTCCCTGCGTTCGCCGTCGGACGCACGCAAGAACTGGTCATGCGGATCAAGGAACTTGTCGGCGAGGGGCGCCTCGATCCCATCCCGATCTATATCGATTCCCCGCTGGCCTCACGGGCCACAGAGGTCTTTCGCCGCCACCCGGAATGCTACGATGAAGAAACCACCCGTACCTTCACATCCTCTGGCGACCTCTTCGCCTCACGCTATATCCA
>JBDSDL010000240.1:0-4342 GCA_039920585.1 Nitrospiraceae bacterium
CAGGCAAGGAACAGCAGCCGCACACAGATATCCGCCACACATACCCGGTGGGCCGTTAGCTCAGTTGGTAGAGCAGCTGACTCTTAATCAGCGGGCCGTAGGTTCGACCCCTACACGGCCCACCAAATTTCTCAACAACTTCCGTATCCTGCTTTTCGATTCTGTCAACTTGGTGCCAAGTCTTGGTGCCAACTTTTTCTAGTGACGTGTCCAGCAGGTTCACAAATCGCTGTGCGTCGGTAGGTGAAACACATCTTTCCTTTCGCAAAATGCTTAAGACGGAGCACAAGGAAACACATTGGTTCTTCCCTGATGTTCCCAACATTGCGCTATGGATTGCCACAGCTGCGTATGGCTTTGTGGTGTGGATAGTGATACCGGGGCTTGTATGCGATAAGGGCCTAAATGAATCAAATTGCGTGGACATCTCTCATCAGAGATCCATGTCATGGATCACTCCAGAAATATTTGAGAATCTGGAATGGTTTCCTTTTTGGTTCGGAATCTTTGTTTCTGTGATAGCAATTGTTCAGGCTCTGAGGTTCAACATCGGTAAGGAGAAACGGGTGCGTAGGGAGGAATATCATGGTAAATCCGATGTTCCCCAGAAAGCAGGAAACTATTGGTTTCAGCCTGAGACCTTCCCTAGGGTAGTGAGTGTGGAAGTTCGTGAGACGAATGGACTATTGACAGTGTGCTGGCTTGGCCACGATGAACCTGTTATCAATCTGAAAGGCCACTGGTTCGGCTAGCCATGGTGCTCTAGATTCCTTGCGAAACTATCAGCCCTTCTCGATTCGCCCCTTCTGTCGCTTGCCGTTGACCTATTGTTTAGGTTTCTGGTCACTGATATTCCTGCTGTTGCTAAGTAGTGGGCCAGCGTATGCGCGGAGTGGGTGCCGGTTAGCACAACCAATCATGGGATGACTGTATACGCAGACCCATACAGCATTCGCCGAAAAGGGGAGTTGGTGAAAATGTGGTCATTGTACGACTTCAAGACCGACCAATACGTGCGGGGTGTACTGCTCTTGTCGAGTAAGGGGCAAATCGAGTACGACTGCGCAAAGGAGCGCCTTCGGGGACTGGCGGTGGTGGATTTTTCTGGCAAAATGGGGACAGGCACGGTGGTTTAAACCGACTCATCCGAAGGCAAGTGGATTCCAGTTGCACCGAATGGTGATGTTCAAGCACTGTGGACAGTTACGTGCAGTAACAAGTGAACGCGCAGTGCTCGAACGGCTGGGGCGGATCATTGAGGGCAGCGGGTGACGAAGGGGACGACGCACTGACGATGTGTGGACGCTTTACGCAGACGGCTACTCCTGAAGTGATCGCTGAGCATTTCCACCTCGACGAACCGCCACTGTTCACGCCCCGCTACAACATTGCGCCGTCTCAGCAAGTCGCGGCCATTCGATTCAATGCCGAAACAACCACACGGGAATGCGTCATGCTTCGCTGGGGGTTGATTCCCTCATGGGCCAAAGACCCAAAGATTGGCAACCAGTGCATCAATGCCAAGGCTGAGACGGTGGCCGAAAAGCCATCCTTTCGGTCCGCCTTCAAGAAGCGACGATGCTTAGTGGTTGCCGATGGATTCTATGAGTGGCAGGTACAAGGTACACGCAAGCAGCCGATGTGGATCGGGTTACGAGACCGGCGACCGTTTGCGTTCGCGGGGCTCTGGGAGCACTGGTCACCCAACGATGGCGAGCCCATCGAATCCTGTACGATCATCACCACGGAGCCGAATGAACTGATGCAACCCATTCACAATCGAATGCCGGTCATTCTCGCCCCATCGTCCTACGACCAATGGCTTGACCCCGCCTTCCAGAATATCGAAACGCTCAATGGTCTCCTGCGCCCGTATCCGAGTGAGGAGCTCACGGCCCACCCTGTGAGTACCCTCGTCAATAACCCTCGCCACGATGCTCCGCAGTGTCTTGAGCCGGTCTCCGTGTAGGGAGTACACTAACCTCCCTACCATACTGGAGGGTTTTCGATGATCGTCGATGTGGTCTACGCGCCTGATCTCTCGACGCGCTACAAGCTGCCGGTATTTCTGGGGCGACTGCCTGCTGGGTTTCCCTCTCCTGCTGACGACTATCTCGAAGGCAAGCTGGACCTCAACCTACACCTGATCAAACACCCCGCCGCCACATTCTTTGTGCGCGTGACAGGGGATTCCATGATCGGCGCAGGGATCCACTCAGGAGACTTGCTCGTGGTGGATCGGTCCCTCGAGCCGGCTGACAAGAACGTCGTGGTGGCGATACTCGATGGGGAACTGACCGTCAAGCGGCTCTCCAAACAACATGGTGTACTGCGACTTCTCCCAGAGAACCTCAATTACCAACCCATCGAGATTACCGCGCAACAGACCATCGAGATTTGGGGCGTCGTCACCAGCGTCATTCATGCCCTTTGAGTTTTCCTATGCCACCCATCTTCGCCCTCGTCGATTGCAACAACTTCTATGCCTCCTGCGAACGAGTCTTTAACCCCAGACTTAACGGTCAGCCTATCGTTGTGCTGTCCAACAATGACGGCTGTGTCGTGGCACGCTCCAACGAAGCGAAGGCACTGGGCATCGGCATGGGTGTCCCAGAGTTTCAAATTCGTCCATTGCTCCGTGCTCACCATGTCCAGGTGTTCTCCTCCAACTACACGCTCTACGGCGATCTGTCACAGCGCGTCATGGAGACCTTGGAACAGTTCTGTCCTGATCTTGAACTCTACTCGATCGATGAAGCCTTCCTGAGTCTGTCCGGCTTCACGTCTCGGAACCTCACTGAGTACGGGCATACCATTCGCTCGACGGTGAAACGCTGGACAGGGATTCCGGTGTCCGTGGGTATCGCAGAAACGAAAACGCTTGCGAAGATCGCCAACCGGATGGCCAAGCACACACCCAACACAGGCGGGGTCTTTAATCTGCTCGCGTGCTCAGACCGAGACGCCCTGCTAGGCCGAATGGCGGTTGAGGAGGTATGGGGGATCGGGCGGAATCATACCCACATGCTCAAGCAGCATGGCATAACGAGCGCCTTGCAGTTGCGTGGGGCAGATGACCAGTGGATACGGAAACGCATGGGCATCGTGGGCCTTCGTCTGGTGATGGAGTTGCGCGGGGTGTCCTGCTTGGACCTGGAACAGTGTCCACCGCCCAAGCAAAGCCTGACCTGCTCACGGGCCTTCGGGAAATCGATTACGACTCTCACGGAGATGGAGGAAGCGGTTTCTCTCTACACGTCACGAGTCGCAGAGAAATTGAGACAGGAGCAACTCGCCGCCACCGTGCTGACCGTGTTCCTGCACACGAATGAGTTTAAGGAAGGGCCACAATACAGCAACGCACGCACAACAAAATTACCCATTGCCACCGATAGCACGCACGAATTGATTGGCTCCGCATTACGGAGTATTCGGACCATCTATCGTGACGGGTATCAGTACAAGAAAGCGGGTGTGCTGCTCACGGGGCTCGTGTCGATCAATCAGACGCAGGCCGATCTGTTCGATCAACAGGACCACGTCCGGTCGAAACGGTTGATGTCGGCCCTCGATGCTGTCAACGAACGATGGGGAACTGGAACGCTGCAGTATGCGTCAAGCGGTTTCACCAAGAAGTGGAAGACGCAATTTCACCGGCGCTCACCAGCCTACACGACACACTGGGAAGAGTTGCCAGTGGTCAAGGCGGGATAGGGTCACGCACTCAGAAGGAGGCTGCCATGATGTCAACGGTTGTGAAGTGGACACTCCGTGCAGGACGGGCAGGGGTACTCCTTGTTGCATTCCCCTTGGTCCCTCTTTCCGTAACCCATCCTTCCGTTGTCCAAGCTACCGAGAAGACCGATCTCCTCGACATCAACACGGCCACCGCCGATCAGCTTGAAGCTCTCCCAGGCATCGGTGATGCGTACTCAGAGAAGATCATCAAGGGCCGACCGTATCAGCGGAAGGATGAACTGGCGCAGAAGAAGATCCTACCGTGAGCCACGTATGAGGGGATCAAGTACAAGATTGTGGCCCAACAACAGTAGTAGTTCACATAAATCCAATGGAGGGAGGCTGACATGAAGAAGATGATACTGCTTTGCAGCGTCGTAACCCTAGGCCTCATGATGGTGTATGCCGGTCCGGTTCATGCCAAGGGTGACAAGAAGCCCTCGACTGTGAAAGACGTGAAATCCCTGTCCGAGGGAGAGCAAGTACAGCTGGCACTCACTGGCGCGCCACCGCACCTCGTGAAGGAGGTCGGCGTCATGATCTACGGAGCGGACGGCAAGCTCACGGAAGTGAAGAAAAGCACCAATGGGTTTACGTGCATTCC